>JAVBUP010000001.1:0-7896 GCA_031555175.1 Coprobacillaceae bacterium | reverse complement strand
TAAAAAGAACAGCTTATGGTTATCGATCATTCGTTCACTATCGTAAACGAATTCTCTTACTAAACTGTTCCTATTGACAAATTAATATACAAAAAAGGGATAAACGTTTATCGTTCACCCCTACGGTTGTCTAAGAACCAGAACTTTTTATTTTAACCATAATTTATAACCGCAAGAATCAATAAGAACAAGAAAATACCACCTATAATCACTGTTAGTGTCATCGCTCCTTCAGCTCTCATTGCCCGCTCATTTAATTTTTCAGTCAAATCTTGCATATATACAGAATCCTTCTGCTCTGGTGCTAAAAGTTCTTTAAAATCAATAATCCACCTTAGTACCGAAATACTTTTTGAAGTCTCTCCTTCTAATCTTTCAACCATTTCTTCAAGAATGATATCAAAGTTTTCTTCAAATTGCTCCATACTTTCATAGTCAGTTTTGACAATAGTTCTTAATCTATTAAGCGTAGTTAATGGTACTCCATAGGAATATCCACTAAAAATGCCATGAAGAGACAACAAATATTGCTGTTTTAAACTAATTATCAATTCATTAGTATCCTTGTACCCATGGATTTTTCCCAATGAAACAATATCTTTTTGTATGTCCGATGCCTTTTTCAATGGTTTCGCTTGTGTAACTAAACTATAAAAAGGGGCAATATATTCCAATTCAATCTCTTTAGACAATTCACTGCTATCTTCAAAGTTAGCTATACTATTAAATAATAAATAACTAGAATACATATCACTTATACTATTCTCTTTTTTTGCCATAGTAGCAAGTTGCTCTGCTTTTGTATATATTTTTTTATTTTGTTCATAAGCAATTCTTAAAACTGTATCTTCTTTTATCTTTTCTAATGATTTCTTCAGATCTTCGTCAGCAAATTCTACAGCTCGCTTAAAATCACTACCGCAAAAAATCGATGAGTCATTTGTTTGGCTTAACTCTTTGAGACTTGAAATTTTATACTCAGCTAAGTATTTCTTCAAAAAAGCTTCTGCATTCCTGGGTTCTATATCTAAGACTCTATTACAATAACTTCTTGCATCACTAAAATTTCTATCTTCCAAGAACATATCGATACGGCTCAGCAAACTTGATACAGTAGCATATTTATCATCACCAGCCACTTCAAACGCTTGTGTATTCATTGATATAACTTTTTTGATTCCTCTTAGTAAATCCATCATAAATCCAAGATTAGAAGCATCAACAGCTTGAAGATGTGCAAACTCCTCAGGTAAATCATAAGGATCCATATCTTTATATACAGGTATCAATGTTTTTTTATCACCATTTTTGATTAATTTAAGATATCTAGACCACTCATTACGCACCCAAGTAGATTCTAGATACTCTTTTTTTGTTCCGATTACAACCATAGCTTTCGCTGAATTAAGCGCTGCAAAAATGTATGGCTCATAAGATTCACCAACTATATCCTCAAGTGTTATTCTTGAATAAAAAACCTTATATCCTTCTTCAAGTAGTTGATGATATATTTGATTAGCATATACACTATCTTGCGTTCTTCTTCCTTTTTCATCTGTTTCTTTATAGCATAGAAATACATCAAATGGTTTTTCATTACTCGATATAGCGATTATTTCTTTTTGAATTCTATCTATTAACTTAGCTTCCTTTTCATAAAGCTCTTGTTTCGCAATATCTGCATACTCTAAAGCAAGTTTATAGTCTTCATCCAAGAATATCGATGTAAGTTGTGTACGATTACATGTAGGAACTCTCACATTATTAACATCTTCTACATATTCAACGCCATATTTACATAATAGAATAGACCAATACGCTTCACTATCTGTTGGATCTTCAAGTAAAATATTTTCATAAGTTGCCATTGCTTTATCAAATTCGTTATTTCTTCGAAAGTGATTTGCCCTATCATACATATTAGATATCTTTTCATTGTTTAGTCTGGGTAATGTCTGTTTGGTCCCACAATGTGCACATGTCGCAACACTGTGTTCATCATGAATATTTAACTCGCCCCCACACATTTTACACTTAAATATTACCATAATATCCCCCCTTAACATTATACTATATAACTATATATTATCATGATTTAATATTTTAACAACCAAAAGATATGGCAACTATAACTAAATATAGAAGTTATATACTTTGTTTTAATTATAATTGCTTTATAATACTATCGATATAATTAAGTATTTATGAAAAAATGGAAAATAAAAAAACCTCATTATATGAGGCAAATTGATAGCAGAAACAGATGACATAAATTATTGTAGTTATTTACCACTAATTATGTCAGCATGGCTGCTTAAGAACCACACTTTTCTGCTTTATTTGTTAATAGATAATACATTATTTATAGTAGTCCTGATAGTCTATTCTTATCGATGTCAAGGAAAAGCACTAGTAGTGTTCCTATTTCTTCCACACACTAGGTGTAAATAATATCAACATAGGGAATAATTCCAGTCTACCAGCTAACATATCAAAAGATAAAACCAATTTTGATAAATCACTCAATCCAGCAAAATTAGAAACTGGTCCAACTTTACCAAGTCCAGGCCCAATATTATTTAAACATGTCGCTACTGCACTAAAAATCGTTTCAAAATCTAAATTTTGAAGCGCCAAGATAAACATTGAAGCAATAAAAATTAATGCATAGATGACCAAGTACGAATGAATTTGATTAATTAACTTAGGTTCTACATATTGGTTCTCAAAAGTAGTTGCATCAATACTATTTGGGTGAATCATTTTCTTTGTCTCTTTAAATGCATTTTTAATAAAGATCACAATTCTAGAAACCTTAATACCGCCGCCTGTAGAACCAGCGCAAGCACCAATAAACATTAATAGTAAGATAATTAGTTGAGAGAACATTGGCCATGTTTCGTAATTATATGTTACATACCCTGTCGTAGTAATAATAGATCCAACTTGGAAGATAGCATATCTAAAAGCATCTAACATATTGTTGTACATTGGTGAGATATTCAAGGTAATTAAGATTGCTGCTATCCCAATAATCCCTAAATACCAACGTAACTCCTCACTTTTGATCGCATCTTTAATTTTCCCAATGATTGCAAAATAAATTAAGTTAAAGTTAATTCCAAACAAAATCATGAAGACAGTAATAATACCATCAATTTCAGCACTATTATAATAGGCGATACTCGCTGATTTAATACCAAATCCCCCGGTTCCAGCTGTACCAAAGGCATGTAGCAAACTATCAAATATAGGCATTCCAGCCACACACAGCAAGATTGTCTCAATGACTGTTAAGGCAAAATAAATGATATATAAATAGCGTGCAGTTAACTTCATTTTTGAAACCAACTTACCAACTACAGGTCCAGGTACTTCTGCTTTTAAGATATGTAACGAACGTCCTGCTGAAATAGGCATAAACGCTAGCACGAACACTAAAATACCCATACCTCCAACCCAGTGCGTAAAACTACGCCAAAATAAGCTAGCTTGGCTTAACGCTTCTACATTGACCAATATACTAGAACCAGTAGTAGTAAACCCTGAAACAGTTTCAAATAAAGCATCTACTATACTTGGAATTTCTCCAGTTAATACAAAAGGAATCGAACCAACTATAGACATCAAAACCCAACCTAAAGAAACAATAACAAATCCTTCTCTAGCATACATATTCTTTTTCTTTGGTTCTTTAAAATTAATTAAAGCCCCTAACAGTGTTGCTGCAGTAGCAACAATAGCATAATAAATCCCAAGTTTTTCTCTATAGATAATAGCAGTAATTACTGGTAAATACATTAATATCCCTTCGACCATTAAAATCTTACCAAGGATGTGAATAATCATTCTTCTGTTCATATTACTCACCTATTATATCGCTAAGATTTTTAATTTTTTGCTTATTTGCAACAATAATAACATGATCATTTTCTTGTATAATCGTATTACCTTTAGGAATAATGATTTCATTACCTCTACAAATTGTAGCTACTAAAACATTCTTCTTCAACGACATACTACTTAATGGTTGATCTAGCGCGATAAACTTATTAGTTGCAATAAACTCTAGCGCTTCTACGCTATCCCCAGCGATACGATATAATGTCTTTACACTAGAATCATCATCTTTAGATTCTTTAGCACGGATATAGCGATTGATTTGTGTTGCAACAATAGATTTAGGTGTTACGACACTATCAATATCTAATTTATCTAGCAGTCCAGTAAAGTTCAATCGTGTTACTTTCGCAATCGATTTCTTTACCTTTCTCTGTTTAGCAAATAAAGATAAAATGACGTTTTCTTCATCTAATCCAGTTAAGGAGATAAATGCATCTGTAGTTTCTAATCCTTCTTCTAATAGTAACTCTTCATCACTAGCATCACCTTCGATGATTGCAGCATATGGTAATAATCTGGATAGAGTGACACATTTTTCATGATTGTTTTCGATTATTTTTACTTTAATTCCTAAGGCAGTTAGCTGTTTCGCTAGATAAATCGCAATACGCCCTCCACCAATAATCATTACATTTTTAATCTTATAACTAGTTTCACCCATTTGCTCACTAAATATCATTAAATCTTTATGAGATCCAGTTACAAAAATATGATCATTTGTTTCAATTACAAAATCACCAGTTGGAATGATTGATTCCTCCTCACGATTTACTGCACATAGTAATACATTAGAGTTAGTGACTGTACTTAAATTATTTAATGATACACCAACTAGTTTATTATTTTTCTTTATATTAAATTCTACTAATTCTACTCTACCTTTAGTAAATGATTCTACCTTAGTAGCACTAGGGAATAATACATTTCTTGTTATTTCGTTAGCTGCTTCCATTTCAGGATTAATAATCATAGATATCCCTAATTGCTCTTGCATAAATAACCTTTGTTTGGAGTAATCTAAGTTTCTAACACGTGTAATTACATGTTTAGTTCCTAAATGTTTCGCCATTAATCCAGCTAATATATTTAATTCATCAGATTCAGTTACGCAGACGATTAAATTTGCTTCATTTGCGCCAGCTTCCATTAAAATATCATATGTAGCACCATTTCCAGTGACTCCAATAACATCATACTGATTTACTATCTCTTCAATTTTCTTAGGATTTAAATCAATTACTACGGTATCATTAGTTTCATCATCAGCAATAGAACTTATAATCTGCTTACCAACTTTACCTGCCCCTAAAATAATAATTTTCATCTTTATTTCCCCTTGCTTTAAATCAAATTCGAATTACCTATAATAGTTTATCACATAATAGTCTATCATAATTTATAAAACATACAAGATTTTTTATAAACAAACTACTACAAGACCTATACGAGAAAATACTTTATAGAGACATTGTAATGAGAAATTTAAGATAAAAATCGATTACTATATCACATTTAAAAATTTTGAACCTATTGAAAAACTCTATTAATCCAGCTATAAATATGTGCTAAGCGGAATATAAAATAGTCAGTTATAAGACAAAAATTATAAAATAAAAAACATCGAAATAATCGATGTTAATTGAAATATGGTGCGGGTGACAGGAATCGAACCTGCACGGTTACCCGCTAGATCCTAAGTCTAGTGCGTCTGCCAGTTCCGCCACACCCGCATTTAATTGGTGACCCGCCGGCGACTCGAACGCCGGACCCTTTGATTAAAAGTCAAATGCTCTACCGACTGAGCTAGCGGGTCATATGGTGCCGGCTAAAGGACTTGAACCCTCAACCTACTGATTACAAGTCAGTTGCTCTACCAATTGAGCTAAGCCGGCAGTTTAATTAAAAAAAATGGTGGAGGTTAACGGGCTCGAACCGCTGACCCTCTGCTTGTAAGGCAGATGCTCTCCCAACTGAGCTAAACCTCCACTAAAATGGTGACCTGTACGGGATTCGAACCCGTGAATGCTTGCGTGAAAGGCAAGTGAGTTAACCGTTTCTCCAACAGGCCACAAATGGCGCTTGAAGTAGGACTCGAACCTACGACCGATCGGTTAACAGCCGATTGCTCTACCTACTGAGCTATTCAAGCACTTATCGTGCTTGTTTATAATATCATAAATAGTGATATCATTGCAAGGCTTTTTTTAACTTTTTTCTTCAAATTAATAGGATTTGCATTAGAAAAGCAAATCCTACATCTTATTTCATATTAGACTACTTATTCAATAACTTCTAATGTTAGTATTTCCCCTAATGATATAGGTAGTGTCATTGAAGTTCCTTCAGATAACTCTACAATAGCACTAGTTGCATCATAGATACCAGCAAAATTCATCTCTCCTTTTACCTCCACTTTATCAGCGGTAATCGAATAAAACTTGTCAGTAGTAAGACCTATGGCAATTTCTTGGCAATACAAAGTATAATATTTACTATTTGCTATCTGGCCACCAGTAACTATACAACTCATATTATCTGCAAATGTAATCTGATACTTTCCCGGATTTAAGTCATTAGGTATGTCAAATGTAGTAACACCCTCATTTTCTTTACCCCATAACGTTATCTTCTCATTTTCTTTCCCACAACCTACAAGCAAAATCCCAAGCATAAAAATCAATACAACCTTTCTCATACGTTCCCTCCTACATCTATTATAGATTAAGATCGAAGATATGTAAATTGTACTTTTTTAAATAAAAAAGCTATAGAAACTATAGCCTTGAAATCTGTAAATCACCCTTCTTGATCCACTTGGCAATTCTAAATACACGATAGATTGAATACGTAATAATTAATGGCAAAATTATACATGTAATTAATACTGGTATCCAATAATCATTCCCCATTACTTCAATGCAATTTAGTATCCCCACAAAACCAGCTGTTCCCATACCAGCTCCAGTTGGACCGCATTGTAGTTTAAATACTAGGACTGCTATTGGCCCAGTTATCACTGATGCAATAATAGGCGGTATCCACGTTAATGGGTTTTTGACTATGTTTTTAAATTGTAACATACTTGTTCCAATACCAACTGCAATAATATTCCCAATATCATTATCATCAATTGACATCATCATGAACCCTATCATTTGTGCACAACATCCAGCTAATGCTGCTCCGGCTGCCAACCCACTTAAGCCGAGCGAAATAGCGATCGCCGCCGAGGATATTGGCGCTGTTAATGCCATTCCCATTAGTACTGCTACTGCAATTGACATAACAAACGGTTGTTGAGTAGTCATTTGATTAATAAATGATCCTATTTCCCTAACAAATGCTGATATATATGGTCCCACAAACTTAGCTATTACTCCAGCTATAATAATTGATGATAGCGGCGTAATCAATATATCTACTGGTGTTTTACCTTGAACAAATTTTGTTAGTTCAACGGCAGCCCATGCAGCCAAGAATGCTGATACAGCATCACCAGAAGCGATTCCACTGTTAAATGTTCCAGCTCCTATTGAGCCAGCTATTGCAGCAGCAATTAGATTAAGACCAGTAGCTCCTGATACATAAGCCACTCCCACACCAATTGCAGGTCCCATTAAATAGCTAGCATACGTTCCCCATAACACAAGCTCTTCTATATGTAGTAATTGCCCAAATTGTTTTAATATTACACCAATTATTAAACTTGAGAAAAATCCATAAGCCATCCCATTCAATAAATTCACAAAGTAATTTGATCCACTTTTCTTTCTAGCCATATTACTCTATCCCCCTTATTCTTACATATTATACACTTTTTCGACTTTTTTTCAGCATTTTTTTTATTTTATAGATGATTTGTCAATTCAAGTGCAACACCTAATATAAGTGATGATTGTTTATTACTTCGTTAGGTGTTTTATAATTAAGACATTTTCTTGGTCTGCTATTCAATAGATCAAGATTCTTTTTTAAGTCTTTATCACTAACTCG
>JAVBUP010000073.1:0-18988 GCA_031555175.1 Coprobacillaceae bacterium | reverse complement strand
TTAAAAAGAACAGCTTATGGTTATCGATCATTCGTTCACTATCGTAAACGAATTCTCTTACTAAACTGTTCCTATTGACAAATTAATATACAAAAAAGGGATAAACGTTTATCGTTCACCCCTACGGTTGTCTAAGAACCCTTATTGTCTTGTCTTAATGAAGCTAGGAACAAATTCATTATCTTCATCGTCTTCTTCCACAGCTACTGGTGTAGTAGCTACATTATTACGAGGCTCTTGTGTTACACGAGGTTGTGGTTTCACAGTAGACTGCGATGCAACGATATTTTCTGCATTTTCATCAAATCCTGTCGCAATAACAGTTACGATGATTTCATCATCTAAATTTTCGTTTATAGCAATTCCAAATATAGTTTCTAAATCATCTCCAGCAGCAGATTGAATAGTAGACATTGCTCTTTCTGCATCAAATATAGAAATAGTTGGGCCTCCTGTTACGTTTACAAGGGCACTAGTAGCACCTTCAATTGAGACTTCAAGTAATGGTGAAGAAATAGCTTTTTCAGCAGCTTCTTCAGCTTTGTTATCTCCGCGAGCCATACCAATACCAATTAGGGCTGATCCTTTTTCTTTCATGACTGACTTAACATCAGCAAAGTCTAGATTAATCATTGCTGGCACCGCAATCAAATCAGTGATTGTTTGAACACCTTGTCTTAAAACGTTGTCTGCTTCTCTAAATGATTCAGTAATCGGTCTTCCACCAATAATCTCTAACAGGCGATCATTTGAAACAATTATAATTGAGTCAACATTTTTCTTTAGCTCAGTTAATCCTTCAATAGCATTATTAGTACGACCCCTACCCTCAAAACGGAATGGTTTCGTAACAATAGCAATAGTTAATGCACCTAACTCTTTGGCAATTCTAGCAATTACAGGAGCAGCACCAGTTCCGGTACCACCACCCATTCCAGAAGCCACAAATACCATTTGAGCTCCTTCTAATGCTTCACGAATTTCGTTTTCTGATTCTAAAGCTGCTTTTCTACCAATTTCAGGTGTTCCACCAGCTCCTAGACCACCCGTAATCTGTGATCCTAACACAATTTTATTCTTCACTTTTGAACTATTTAAAACTTGTACATCAGTATTAGCTAGATAGAATTCAACACCTTGAACTCCCTCTTCAAACATTCTCGTAACAGCGTTACCACCGCCACCACCAACTCCAATTACTTTAATCTTAGCTACTTGTACGAATTGTCCTGCATCCATAGTATATCTCCCTTACTCTTCATCTTCATCATTACCAGTTAGTAATGTATCTAGTATTTTGTTAATTTTTCCAGTATAACCGGCCTTAGATTGGTTTGTTCTTGTCAAACCTTTCAATCTAATTGACATAGTATTCGAAATATCAGGCAAAACAAGCGATGGTGCTTGTTTTCCGATAATCTTCATTCTATCAACTAAATAATACAACAATCCCAGGTTAGAAACAAGAGAAACCTTTCTTGCACCAATTGTATGTGGACGATATACTCTAACCGCACAACCAAGTGCTTCCTCAGCAATTACCTCTATACCATCTAGTTCTCCTCCACCACCAATAATTACAATTTCATCATTACGACCGTCATTGATAATCATTAGTTGCTGCTTTATCATTTGGAATAATCGTGAAGTTTCTTCATTTATTATCTTAGCTAAGTCTTTTTGCGTAAAATCTTGTGAGCCATCATTACCTAGTTTAGTATGTAGTACATCCAAATCAGCACGTTCCTCCAGACATGTACCATATTTAATTTTATATGATTCAGCCTTAGTGTAAGGTATTGATAATTCATTTTGAATTCTTTGTGTTACATGATCTGACCCAAATGGAATGGCATTAAAAAATTTCAAATAACCATCTGCAAAGTATGAAATTGATGAAATTTGATAACCGATATCTACTAATATCGCCCCATTATTAAGATACTCATCATCAAAAACCTCTTTTGCACCACTGTATGCATTGATACATACATCTAGTATTTCTAATCCAGCATTTTCAACACAACGAGCTATTGAATAAAAAGCACGTTTTTTTGTTGAAATAACTAATGATTGTATTGCTATGAAATCAGCTGCTTTCCCAAGTGGAATTGCAGTAGTCTTAGTAGTTCCATATTTATATGTAATCGGTACTGCAGTTAATACTGCTTCATCCTTGGCTAACTCGAAATTCATTGAGTTATTTAGTGCTTTTCTTAAATCTTCATTTTTTATTACTTTAGAATCCACAGAAGTGAAAGTACTTCCTTCACTTTGATACAAACGAGGATGATTAGTTGGTACATTTAATACGACACTTTTTATTGTCCCATGCAATGTAGTTTCTGCCTCTTTAACAAGTTTTCTAATAACATTAGAAACTCTAAACTCATCAGTAACTTGATTGTTAGCCATCCCCTCGGATGGGGAAACTCCTACATACAGGATGTTAATATTAGTATGGACAATTTCACCAACAACAAGTTTGATTTCAAAGTTGCCAACATCTAGACTAGCATAAATCTCTCGCATCATAACACCCCTTCATCAATACTTTTTAATACTAAAATAATAACATAATTTTTGTCACTTAACAATCTCTTCCATACGCATGTTTTGCAGTAGTAGTAAATTCAATAATACATTTCCCAATCATACTCTCTTGAGATATCGTATAATTGTAAACATTCATATTAACATGTAAGTTTTTAATATTAACTAATACAATATGATTATCAGTCATATAAAGTTTTAATTGGTTTTCAATAATGTCATCAGTTAAGTACACTACATCTGATATTTGGCCTCGCACTGATTCATCAATTAAAATAAACTCTTTTGCAAACTCAATTATTTTTTCTTCGCTCTCAAACTGTAGTAACTCAGCTGCTGATCCTAATTCAATAGATTGATCATTAGCAACTTTATATAATCTACCTTTATAATCAACTAGAGTAATAGTTTCCTCACTAATGAAATAAGCAAAAACTGGACTAGATTCGACTGTAATACTTAAACCAGAAAAAATATTATTCTTAACCACTACACTTTTAACCATTGGTAAATCTTCTAGTTTTCCTTTAGTATTATTAAACAAACTTACAATATAATAGCTATCCGTTTGTAAACCAATTTTTTCTTCTATGTATTCTTTTGAGATAACGCCATTTGTAGTTATCTCAATTTTTCTAATTTTACTAATATCGGATGCTAAATAATATACTAAAGCACTAATAATTACCAATACACTTAATATCTTTCTAATTTTAGCAGCCTTTTTTCGCTTACGGATTTTCTTTCTTTCTTCTAATGGATTTTTTTTGTACTCATCATATGTTTTATTTGCCATTACCAATTAACCAGTATAATTTCCGTATGCATTTCAATTCCATATTTGCTTTGTACTTCATTTCTTACTAAAGTGATTAAATCCAATATATCTTTTGCACTAGCATAGCCATTATTTACAATAAAATTTGGATGTTTTGGAGAAATTTGGGCTCCTCCAATTTCACATCCGCGCAGATTGCACCCATCAATATACTCCCAAGCACCTTTATTGTCTGGATTTTTAAATACGCTCCCAGCGCTTGGCATGTTCCATGGTTGAGTCAACATTCTTTTTTCTTTTCTCTTATCCATTAACGCTAAAATCTCTTGGTAATCACCTGGTATTAATTCAAGTGTTACTTCCAAAATAACCCAATCTTTCCTTGTTTGAAAAATTGATTTGCGATACGAAAATTTAGCCTCATCCTTACTAATTACTTTCATATTACCATTTTCATCTAAAATAGTTATATCAATGATATAATCTGCTATTTCAGATTTATATGCCCCAGCGTTCATATAAACAGCTCCTCCAACGCTTCCGGGAATACCAGAAATAAACTCTAAACCAGCTAGCCCAGCCTTAGCCACATAACTAGAAAGATAGATATCGCTTACTCCAGCCTCTGCTTTAACAGCACAACCATTGATTCGTATGCTATCAAATTCCTCGTTTAAACTTAATATAATTCCATCATAAGCAGAATCAGAGAACAATATATTAGAACCTCGCCCAATTATATAATAAGGTATATTCTCTTTTTTTATATACCCCAGCACTTTAGCTAAAGCCATAACATCCTTTACTTTAACGTAAAAAGCAGCGGGGCCACCTACTTTATAAGTAGTATGTTTATAAAGCGGTTCGTTTTCTAATACATCTCCTATATTAAGTTTTAGTAAATTTTCTTTGATCTCAACCAAATTCATTTTATCACCTATTTTCTACTAAAGATTTTATTACACTATAAATATCTGCACAAGCACTGGGTTTTCCTAACTTCTTAGCATTTACTTTTAATGTTTCATTTAATAATTTATTGTTCAATACATTATCTATCTCATTTAGTAATGTATCTGTAGTTAAATCTTTCTCTAAAATCATTCTTGCAGCATTTTTATCTACCAGTTCCTTAGCGTTATACTCTTGATGATTTTTCGCCACATAAGGACTTGGAATTAAAATAGAAGCAACACCTAAAGATGTTAGTTCAGCAAGTGTACTAGCACCAGCGCGCGAAACAACTAAATCAATTTTATTAAGCAATGTTGGCATTTGATCACAATAACTAATTATTGCAACATTTTTACTCGTTTCGCCAACTTTATTTTTAACTAAATCATAGTGTTTAGGACCAGTGATATATAACACTTGATAATCCTTTTTCGCAAACTTTGATAAAGAATTCATAATTACTTCATTTACTGTTTCAGAGCCTAAACTCCCCATAAAGATCAAAACTGTCTTTTTATTATTATCTAGATTATATTGGCGCAATATATCCCTATCTCCAACCTCATTTATAACTTCAGTAGCGCGCGGATTTCCTAATAATTGTGTCTTTTCTCTTGGAAATTGTTCTAAAGAAATTTGGTAACAAGCAATAATTGCATCTGCTTTATTTATTAATATTTTATTAGTTAACCCAATCATAGAATTTTGTTCATGAATTAATGTTTTAATACCCAAACTATGAGCAGCCCATACTACACTTGAACTAGGATAACCACCAAAACCAACCACGACATCCGGTTGAAATTGCTTAATTATTTTTTTAGATTGCCTAATAGATTTCCTAAAAATATTAAGGGCTTTTAATCTTTGCAAAGGATTCCCAGATAACCCAATCACATCAATTGCTTGGAAATTATAACCAGCTTCTGGCACCTTAGTTGCCTCCAATTTAGTTTTAGTTCCCACAAACAAAAACTCAGTATCTTTGTCAGACATTTTAATATAATTTGCTAAGGCTAATGCTGGGTAGACATGACCGCCTGTTCCACCTGCTGCTATGAGTATTTTCATCTTATCACCCCTTTAATTATTATAGCATAATATTAACTATTTTCCCTAATATTTATCAATATTCCCATACTAATTAATAACAATGTCAAGCTTGATCCACCATAAGAAATAAATGGTAGTGTTATCCCAGTTACTGGCAACAATCCAACTATAACACCCAGGTTTATCATAATTTGAATACAGATAACTGCTATTATTCCAATACTTAAATAACAGCCAAATAAATCTTTAGCATGCATAGCAGTATCAAAACCATTTTTTAATAACCAAGCCATTAAAATGATTAGAACTACACAACCTATCAAGCCAAACTCTTCTGCGAAAATAGCAAAAATGAAGTCAGTTTGTGGTTCAGGTAAGTAAAAATGCTTTTGGAAGCTATTATTGTATCCTACTCCCATAATTCCACCTGGCCCAATGGCGTATAGCGCTTGAATCATTTGAAAACCTGCACCTAATGGATCAGAGAAAGGATCAAGGTAACTAGTAATGCGCGCTAAACGATATGGAGCAGATGCTATCAATCCAATTATGCCTGCAACCCCAACCATTCCCAAGCGAATGAAATACTTAAATGGTAATGGTGTGGCTAAAATCATAACTACTATTGCACAAATAAGTACAATTCCTGAACCAAAATCTGGTTGTAACATAATAAGTCCAAATGCTAACATTAAATTTAAGAATACTGGTAGCACTCCTCTAAACCTTTTCAATGATATATAGTTTTTCTCAATGTATTTTGCTGTATAAATAATCATTGCAATTTTGAAAAACTCTGATGGTTGGATAGAAAAACCGGCAAATCCAAACCATGAACGTGCTCCACCTCTTGCAATACCAAGACCAGGAATGAGCACTAATACTAAACTTGTAAAACTAATTAAAAGAATGAGTTTTGCTTTTTCTTTATAAATATGGTAATCAATTTTTGCCACAAATAACATGGCAACTATACCTACACAAGCAAAAAGCAGTTGACGTTTCAAATAATAAAAAGAATCATTGTATTTATATAGTGCCCATACATTCGATGAACTATATACCATCATCAAGCCAATCACAACTAGGATTAGAATATTTAGAATAAATAATTTGCTTTTAAAAAAGTGCATAAACTCACCTCTTTAGAGTTTATGCACACATTCCTTAAAAAATACTCCTCTCTCTTCGAAGTTCTTAAATTGATCAAACGAAGAGGTTGTTGGCGATAATAATACAATATCCCCTGTCACTGCTGATTCACATGCTTTAGTAACTGCATCTTGCAATTGATTTACATAGACAGTATTTTCAAAGGCGAGATCAGTTCCTAATCTTAACCCACAAGCACCATATGCAATTATCTGCTTAACATTTGTAAGATATGATCTTAGTAGTGTTATATCTAGGTTCTTTTCATAACCACCAATTAAAAGTATCGTTGGCGATTGAAATGACTTTAAAGCTACGATTGTAGAATCAATATTTGTAGCCTTAGAATCGTTATAGTATTTAACACCATCTATCTCTTTCACATATTCAATACGATGTTCTACGCCTCTAAAATTAGTTATAACCTTACGAATAATCTCATTTTCTACACCCATTATTTTGCATATAGATATAGCCACTAATATATTTTGAATGTTATGTTTTCCCACCAATTTAACATCAGATAATGGTACAATTAATTCATTTTTATAAATTATATGATCATTATCTACACAGGCATCTGCTTTACTATTCTCTATTGAGAAAGTTGAGATAGAAGTTGGTAACTTAGTCACATATTTTCTAATTTCAACATCATCATTATTATAAATAAAGTAATCAAGCTCAGATTGATTCTTATAAATATTTGTTTTAGAAATATAGTACTCTTCCAAACTAGCCATATAATCTAAATGATCTGGAGATAAATTGATAATCGTAGATATATGTGGTCTAAATGTATCTATGTTTAATAATTGGAAATTAGATAGCTCTAAAACAATTATATGATCTTTCTTATTCAGCAGATCTTCATCTAAAATTAGTTGGCAATATGCTATACCAATATTACCTGCAATATGTGTATTATAATATTTTGATTTCAATATTTCATATGTCAACATAGTTGTTGAAGTTTTTCCATTAGTACCAGTAATAGCAATGAATTGGTGTTGTTTTGTAAGTTGATAACCAAGTTCTATTTCCGAATAAATAGGTATATTACGCTCTTGCAAGCGAATAATAAATGTTTTTTTATAAGGAATACCAGGATTTTTTACAACAAAATCAAAATCCTCTTCAAATAAATAATCAGGATGACCACCACATATTATTGTTGCACCTAAATCAATTAACTCATCATAGCATTCTATTTTATCTTTTCCATTATATTCATTAACTACTACTGTAGCACCATTTTTTAATAATAATTTAGTAGCAGCAATGCCGCTTCTAGCCAGACCTAGGACTAGTACTCTTTTCCCGCTAAACATACTATAACACCGCTATCAATATTCCTAGTAAGGCAAAGATAAATCCCATAAACCAGAAAGAAAGTACAACTTGAGTTTCAGACCATCCAGACAATTCAAAATGATGGTGGATTGGTGCCATTTTAAAGACGCGTTTGCCACGCAATTTAAATGATCCAATTTGAATAATATCAGATAAAATCTCTATTAAAAACATTCCTCCAACAATAATAACCAATAACTCTTCTTTTGTTAGTAAAGCCATTACTGCTAATAACCCACCAAGAGCTAAAGCTCCAACATCACCCATAAAAATTTTTGCAGGATGATGATTATAGACTAAGAATCCTAGTAATGAACCAATAACTGCTAACCCAAATAATGCCACTTGAGGCATATCTTTCATTAACGCAATTATTACAAATGGAGTAAATGCCATAATACATAGTCCTGATGATAACCCATCAAGGCCATCTGATAAATTAACGCCATTACTTTCACCAGTAAACATAACAAAGATAAAGAGTGGGTAGAACCACCCAAGATCAAACTCAAAGCCAAAAATAGGCGTAGTTATAACAGATGAAATACCAATATAGTTTTTGAATATATAATAAACAACAATTGTAATAATTGATTGAGCTAAAAATTTATATCTAGGAGGTAATCCTTTATTGTTTTTTTGAACAACAATAATAAAGTCATCAACAAAGCCAATTAAGGCAAACCCTAAATAAACAAAAACCATTATTCCAATGAATGGACTACTTAGCAATGAAATATCAGTCAAATATACTGCTAACACAGCACTTATGACAAATACTACACCACCCATTGTTGGTGTGCCGCTTTTCTTTTGATGTGATTTTGGTCCTTCAGCACGGATCGCTTGCCCAAATTTTAATTTATGTAAGAAAGGAATAAATATTGGCATTAATATAACCGTTATTCCAAAGCCAAGTACTAATCCTAACATTAATTGTGTGAAATTCATTTTATCGTCCCTTCTAGTGCTTTTATTAACTCAATTTTGTCGTTAAATTCAGTTTTTTCAGCTTTTATAATTTGATAGTTTTCACTACCTTTTCCCAGTAAAACTATCATATCGTTTTGTTCGGATAGTGATACAGCTTTATTTATCGCACTGCGCCTATCAATTATAACATAATAATTATCATTTTTCACACTTTTTATCATATCATCAATGATTGAATTTGGATCTTCAAAGCGTGGGTTATCACTAGTAAAAACTACGTAATCACTCATGTTGCTGGCTAATAACCCCATTGTTTCACGCTTAGTCATATCCCTATTACCACCGCAACCAATAACAGTGATAATCTTACCTTTCTTCACAACATTTAAGAAAGAAAGCATCGAAATTACCGCATCACTGGTATGTGCAAAATCAACAACACCATAACGGTTATTAATATTTATCACTTCAAAACGACCATTAATATTATTAATTGAAGATAACACAGTAATTATATCGGACATACTATAACCAAGATTCAGCACTGAAATAATCGCAGCCAGTGTATTATATACATTAAAGTGGCCCACAAGTTTTGTTGTAATGCGATGTTCTCTAATCATGTATGCGGTAGTATCCAAGGTTAACCTAACGTGATGAGCTTGAAAGTTACCTTGCTCTATTCCATATGTCAAAACACGACCGCGTGTACGCCTTATTACTTCTCTTGCGCCAGTCATTTCATTATTAATTATAGCTAATGCGTTTTTAGATAATCGTTCAAATAATTTACATTTCGCATTAAAATAACTTTCAATCGTTTGGTGATAGTCCAAATGATCACTAGAGAAATTTGTAAATATCGCTTGCCTAAACGGGATGTGTAGCACCCTTTCCATTTCAATACCATGACTTGATACTTCCATCACAACATATTTTATTCCACGTTCTTGCATTTTTGAAAAGTGGTGATGCAAGAAGATGCTATCAGGAGTAGTGTTATTTAAAGATATAAATGTGTCTTGATACCTTAACCCATTGGTACCTATAACTGCTACGCTAGTTCCCAACCCTACTAATAGATCATAAATTATTGTTGCAGTTGTTGTCTTTCCATTTGTGCCAGTTATACCTATTACATAAAGATTATCGACAGCACAGTTGTTATACTTATATGACAAATACGACATTACCATATCTATATTATCAACCATAACACATCTATCATGGCTCACTTGTCTCTCACATATAATCAAGGCAGCGTTACTTTCTAATGCTATTTCGATATACTCATGCCCATCAAAGCTACTTCCTTGCTTTGCGAAAAATATAAAACCATCTCTTACTTCTTGAAATTTATTAGTAATACCAGCAACTTCAAAGTCATTTTGGATTTGGATACCAGTTCCATTAAGCAATTCTTTAGCGTTCATATTTATCACCTAGCATTAATATTATTTCCTTACCTCTTTCAATTTTTTCATTCGTTCTTGGCAACTGATCAATAATATAATCTCCCTCTCCCTGATAAACAATTTTAAATCCTTGAGATTTTACATCCGATTTTTTTAGGCCAACATAGTTGGGAACTAGGTATTGCGTTGGATCAAGCCAAGAGTATTGTTTCTCACGTTGCTCGGTAACTTTTTTAACTCCTAAGGCAGGCAGCATATCCACTAACATGCTTCTTACAATTGGCGCTGTTACTACCCCACCATATTGTGTAGTATTTTTAGGATTTTCTATTGCCACATATAATACAATCTCCGGATCATCCATTGGCGCCATAGCTATAAATGATAAAATATAGCGACTTGTGGAATAAGCGCCATTTTCGGCAATTTGTGCTGTACCAGATTTTCCACCAATTCGATAACCATTAATAAATGCAGCTTTACCACCTCCATCTGTTACAACAGTTTCTAAAGCATATTTCATTTGCTCAGATGTGGCTGCAGAAATAGTTTGCCTAACTACTTCTGGTTCAGTCTTTTGCAGAACTTCACCAGTTAGTGGATTTAATATCTCATCCAAAATATATGGTTTCATCAAGTTCCCACCATTAACAACTGAACTAACTGCAGTAACAAGTTGTAGTGGAGTAATTGAGATTCCTTGACCAAAAGCGACGGTAGCTTGTTCAACTGGCCCAAAGTTCTCTTCCTTAAACATTATGCCTGTTGACTCACCAACGATATCTACACCAGTTTTTTGCCCAAAACCAAATAAATTAATATATTTCAATAAATTTTCTTTCCCAAGTTTTCTTCCTATTTCTACGAAGCCAGGATTGCTTGAGTTCTGCAATACTTGTAGATATGTTTGCAGTCCATGTCCGCCAGCTTTCCATGATTTTATGCGAGCACCTCCAACCATTTCATAACCTTTATCATAATAAGTGTCCTTATTCATATCAAAGAGATTTTCTTCTAAGGCACTAGCAAAAGTTAGTATTTTGAATGTAGACCCAGGCTCATAACTTTTCCAAACCGGTAGATTTCTATTTATAATTTCTGTTGTTGAAGCAGAATAATTATTTGGATCAAAATCTGGTTTGCTAGACAGTGCTAAAATAGCTCCCGTTTTTGGGTTCATTGCGATGGCTAAAGCACATTCTGGATTATATTTGGCAACAGCGTTATTTAACTCTCGCTCCATAATATCCTGTATTTCCATGTTAATGGTTAATTTCACATCCATACCAGAAGCGGGTGATTCATATAGACTTGGTAATAAAGGCAATGAATTATTCTTGGCATCAACATAATAGTTTAGCGTTCCCTTTTTCCCTTGCAAGTAGTTATCATACTTTAGCTCTAATCCTGCCAAACCTTGATTATCTATCCCCACAAACCCAAGTGTTTGAGCTAAATAATTTCCATATGGATAATAGCGTTTTGTATCTTTTATCAAATATACACCAGGTATTTTTAATGCATCTATTTGCTTTGCAACATCATCCGATAACTGACGCCCTTCCGGTTGTAATCTTTCTATCGATACTGCTTTAGTTATCTTTTCATATATTACCAACATGTCAACGTTAAGAATTCTTGATATCTCTTTGGCAGCATACTGTGGATCTTTAACTTGATTTGGCAATACAACTAGTGAAACAGTTGTAATACTTGTAGCAATTGCATCCCCATTTGCATCAACTATTTCGCCTCTATCTGCCTCTACAGGGAAGGATCTTTGCCATAGATCATGAGCATAGCCAGTCAACAGCTCATACGACATTACTTGTGTATACGCCAATTTAATAATAATTGAAGCAAATATAATCATTGCAACAATCGAAATAATCTTGATTTTTTTTGAAATTGCCTCGTAAACCATCATACCACCTCATCAAAATATATAAAAAAAAGAAGGCATTTATGCCCTCTATTGTAATGTTACTTGTAAAACATCCCCAGCTTGTATAATTGTTCCTTCCATTATATTCTGGCCAGTAACATAACCAAGCCCAATATATTCAACATCTATGCCTACTAATTGGCAATATTTTGCCACCTCTTTACGAGTCCAACCTTTCATATTAATCATGCTAACTGAAGCTGTTGAATTAGTTTTTAAAAACACTTTCTCATTCGTTGAAATAGTTGAATAGGCAAGCGGTAATTGTGAAACTATTATTTCTCCATCACCAATTATATAGTATGAAATATTTAGTTTTGCCAGACTATTTTTAGCAAAACTTGTACTTTGATTAGTATATGAACTAAGCGCTATATCTTTAACCCCATTTTCACTATCTGTTGTATCGTATTCATTCATAACATGAAGCGTTGAAGCTACTAATCTATTAAACGTAATTCCCATTTGAGTAGATGGATGCCTTGCGCTACTTTGTCTAGAAGCTAAATATACAAGATAACGTGGATTCTCATAATCAGTTACTCCAACAAATGAATACACATTACGATCTTGATAATATCCTGTACCACCCGGCTTAGAATATGATGCTGTACCAGTTTTGCCCATAATTGTCATTCCCTCAATATGATAAGCCGTGCCTGATCCAATAGCAGTATTATTAACAGCTTCTTTCATTAAGAATGATACATGTGCCAATGACTCTGTACTAAATATTTGATCCGAATAATTGCTTTTTCCAGAATAAACAATTTCTCCAGTTGTTGGATTCTTAATGTAATCGACGATATATGGATCAACTGTTCTGCCATTATTTGCAAACACTGTATATGCTTTTACTAACTGCATTGGAGTGACAGTAATTCCTTGCCCAAATGAATTAAAATATTCATTCTGATTTCCTTCAACTATTTCTCCACTAGCTGTAGACAACCCGTCAAACTCATACTCTGTATCAAATCCAACTTTTCTTAAATCCGACCAAAAGTCTTCTGCCTTAAGAAAATTTTTAAGTATATTGCACATACCAGTATTACTAGACCTTATCAAACCAGTATCATACGTAATATGCCCCCAACCCTTCTTATACCAGTCTGTAACAGTCGCAGCAACACTTCCATCACCATTTAAAATGTCATATTTTGTAGAATCATATGTAGCATTTCCATCATACGTCCCAGAATTCATAGCAGATAGAATAGTGAATGGCTTTATAGTTGAACCAGGTTCGTATTTACCACTTAATAATGTATCATAGTAACGGCTAATGTCTAGGTTATTAGCATCAAATCCTGGTTTGCTAGACATTGCTAAGACTTTTCCAGTCTTCATGTCCAAAATAATTCCCCAGTTTTCTTCTGCTCCTGTAACATCCATTAATCTATCTAGTTCAACTTCCAACTCACGTTGTAAATTCGAATTAACTGTCAGATACACATCATTACCATCAACGGCTTCTACTGAGTTTAAGATCGAATTTGGTAATGTGTATCCACTAGAGTCAGTTTGATAAACATTTTTTCCATCTTTACCACTTAATTGGTCATTTAGCACCAACTCTAATCCCATTTCACCAACTTGTTTTTTCCCTTCAGCTAAATCATAAAACTTAGAATAGCCAACTTGATATGATAGAAATTCTCCGAATGGATAATAACGTTTGCTTGTTTCATTAAAATCTAATCCAGGCAATGATAATGCCGTAATACGATCTTTTTGGACACTTGTAATATTTGAACCATATTGCCCAAATTCTACTTGATATTTTCCCTCTTGACTTAGTATTTCAATCATTTTTGCAACTGGCATACCTAGAATTGGAGCAACTTTATTAGCGGTGTCCTCAATATCTACTACATGAGCAGGTACTTTTTCAGCCCCTATTTGAATAGCGAATCTCTCTTTATCTAAGTATGCAATTAGTTTATAGTTTGACACATCAGTAGCAACTAGTTCCTTATCAGATGTATAAATATTACCTCTTTTAGAATATAGTGTAACCTCTTTTACTCCTCTACCACTCGCATAAGCACGAATATCCACTTTACTAGCAAAATGTATACCTGTTACTCCCAGGTATACAATATTTAGCACTATTAAAATTATAACTCCTAAAAACCCAAAGTAGATCCACTTAATGAATGGACTGTTTTTCATACTATCTAGATGCTACAGGAGAATTACTCGTGTGGCTATACCCATTTTTCATTGCAACTTCATTTAAGTCAGCAAATGATACTACATTATTCTTTTCAATTGTTAAACTTGATACTTCTCTTTCTAGTGTTTCAACTTCTCTTTGGATTTTTTGCATTTGTACATTTAAAGAACTATTAAAGATTTGAACTACTAATTGTCCCATAATAGCGACTACTACTGTAATCTTAAAAAATGTAAATGAGAATTTTTCGAATTTATTTTGTTTTGTTTTTTTCTTCATGGAACTTCACCCTTTCAATAATTCTTAATTTCGCAGAATGACTTCTGTGATTTTCTTCTATTTCTTTATCCGTTGGAACAATTACCTTTTTATTAATCAACTTAAATGCGGGCATTAGTTCCTCTGGAATAACTGGTATATTTTTTGGAATGCTAGGTAAACTAGATACTTCAGCAAACTCTTGCTTGCATATCCTATCCTCTAGAGAATGGAATGTTATTACTGATAGTCTTCCACCTATATTCAATATTTCTAACCCATCTTGTACTGCCTTTTCAAATACTCGTAATTCATCATTTACTGCAATTCTTAATGCTTGGAAAACTCTTTTAGCTGGGTGCCCCCCAGTTCTTCTAGCTGCAGCTGGAATTGCACTTTTAATAATCTCCACTAATTCAAATGTTGTTTCAATTGGCTTAATAGCTCTTTGTGCTTCTATTTTCCTTGCAATCTGTTTGGAAAATTTTTCATCTGCATATGTATAGAATGTTTTAACTAGTTTTTCATATGACCAGTTATTTACGATCTCATAAGCATCTAAATCTTGTTCTTGATTCATTCTCATATCTAATCTTGCATCGTGATTATAGCTAAACCCGCGTTCACCTTGATCAAATTGATGACTAGAAACTCCTAAGTCAAACAACACTCCATCTACTTTATCGACTCCCAATTTATTCAACTCGCTTTTTAGATTAGCAAAATTAGAGTAAATAATAGTAAAGTTATTACCAATTTCCTCTAGTCGAGTTCTCGAGGCATTAATAGCATCCATGTCTTGATCGAAACAGTATAAATGTCCTGTTGTAAGTTTGGATAAGATAAGGCAGCTATGCCCAGCTCCACCTAAAGTAGCATCAACATATATTCCATCACTTTTAATATTTAAACCTTCTACTGCTTCATTTAATAATACAGTTATGTGATGGAACATAGCCTTTCCTCCTAAATCATAAAATCAGTTAAATTTTCTGAAATCTCTTCGAATTTAGAATCTTGTTCTTCACAATATGTATGCCATGCTATAGCATCCCATATTTCAACATGATTCCCCGCTCCAACTACGATACAATCTTTTGTTAATCGCCCTTCGTCAATCAATGGACGAGGTAAGTTGATACGCCCAGATTTGTCTATTTCACATTCAGCTGCTTTAGCTGTTAATAGACGCACGAATGTACGAGCGTCCTTTTTTGTATTAGGTATGCTTTGTAGTTTTTCATACATCTTCTGCCACTCATCATGTGTATACACAGATAAGCATCCATCAAAACCTTTAGTAACAACTACAGTTTCCTCGTATTTCTCACGAATTTTTGATGGTAATGTCAGGCGCCCTTTTGCATCAAGAGTGTGCTTAAACTCTCCCATAAACATATTAATCACCCACATCACCCCACTTGTTACCACTTTCTACCACTATTATATGATATTTACTATATTTATGCAATAGAATAATCAAAAGTAAAACAAAAAAAGTATGGCCTAAAAGGCCATACTTCGATAAATAACGACATCTAATTAAAAAAGAGCTATTAAGCTCTTAGTTAACTTTTTTCCCATCATAATTACCACAATGTTTACAAACTCTGTGTGATAATGTATATTCACCACAACTTGGACATGCGATTAAATGAGGAGCTTCAATTTTGAAATGAGTTCTTCTTTTTCTCTTTGCTGTTTTTGATACTTTTCTAAAAGGTACTGCCATGATTGTCCACCTCCCTATTCTTTATCCTTAAAATAATCTTTTAATTTCGCTAATCTTGGATCAATAATCTCAAGATTATCGATTTCCTCTTGATCACTCACTAAACTCCATCCTTTTCCTTCAGTTGCTACTTCAATTCCAGGTTTTACAACTCTCATTGGAATCTCCATAATAATATTCTGAAAAATGACAGGTGTTAAGTCAATTGTGTCACCAATTGCTTTATGTTCTTCTTCATCAACATTTGGCTTTACAAAAGTAAACACTTCAGTGGATTCGCTTTCAAATGGATAGTCAACTGGTTCTAAACTAAGTGCACATGGAACAATAAATATTCCTGTTACTTTTACATCAATATAAACTTTTTGATCATGTTCATTAAATGTTCCAGTTCCAGAGACATTCACATTCTTAATCTCAATTAAATTATAGATGTGTTCATAAGAATCTTTAGAAAAGACGATATCTTCATCAAAACTAAACATCCCATCTTTTTGTTTCAATAACCAATGTTTATTCCATTTCAAAACAACCACCCCAACTAGCGCAATGACTATTATATATAAAATATAGCCAAAAGTCAACTTTTATCGCAATATTTTATACTGCTAATGCATATATAAATTCAAACATTTATAGGCTTTGCTATTATATAAACAACTAGACATATAATCATATACATATAATATATAACCAATTCAAAAATAAATAGTTATTCATCGTGTTTGATGCTTATATCCTTGATTGAATATGATAAAGTTTTGCATATACTCCATTCAACTGTAGTAACTCATCATGGTTACCTTGTTCAACAATAGTTTTATTATCCAAAACGATAATTCGCTTTGCATTTTTAATCGTTGAAAGACGGTGAGCAATTACGAATGTTGTTCTAGAAGCTGATAATGAACCTAATGCCTCGTGAATAATTCTCTCCGATTCATTATCCAAACTGCTTGTTGCTTCATCAAATATTAGAATTTTAGGGTCTTTCAAAAAAGTTCTGGCAATCGATATACGCTGCTTTTGACCACCCGACAATTTTACACCACGTTGCCCAACATATGTATCATAGCCAGCTGATAACCCAATTATAAAATCATGTGCATTTGCTTTCTTAGCAGCCTCAACAACATCTTCTCTACTAGCATCTTCATTTCCATATGCTATATTGTCATAGACAGTTCCATCGAATAAATAAACATCTTGTTGTACTACTCCAATATTTTTCCTTAATGAATCTATTGTTATATCTCGAAGTTCGCAATCATCAATTAATATTTTTCCAGATTTTACATCATAAAATCGCGGCAGTAATGAACACAATGTAGATTTACCAACACCGGATACTCCTATTACTGCTACCATTTCACCAGGTTCAACACAGAAATTGATATCTTTTAGGACTAATTGCGTATCATCATAACCAAAATTTACATCCTTATACTCTATTTTCCCTATGACTTCGCTTAAATTAATAGCGCCATCTTTTTCCTTAATATCTACTTCTGTCTCAATAATATCCATAAATCGTTCGAAGCTAGCTAAACCACCATTCCATTGGCTACTTAAATGACTAATTTTACTAATTGGCTCAAAGAAAAATGAAATATACAACATAAAAGTTAATAAGTCTGCCACATTCATCCGACCAGTCGCAATTGCAACAGCAGCAAAAATAATAATAATTATATTCCATAACTGCGCTAAAAAGCCTAGCCCTTCATCAAACAGTGTCTCAGATAAATACGCTTTCTTTCGACTGAAAAAAAACCTTTTATTCTCTATCAAAAATTTCTCTTTTTCTAGCTTTTCATTAGCAAATGATTTCACAACTCTTATACCAGCTAAATTATCTTCAACAACCGAATTGATATCGGCAATTCTTTTCTTATTTGTTCTTAATGCTCTACGCATTGATTTAGAAGCTTGATATGCATAAATTAGTAATACTGGTAAGCATGCCACTAGGACAATTGTCAATTTCAAATTGATAGTAGATAAAACTATTAAGCCACCAATAAATCTTACTGAATATATAAAAACATCCTCAGGACCATGATGATATAATTCAGTGAGATCAAGCAAATCATTAGTCAATATTGACATTAGTTTTCCAGTCTTATGTTTGTCGTAAAAGCCAAACGATAAACCCTGATATTTGGCAAATAATTCAGTACGCAAATCACTCTCAATGGAAACTCCCATTACGTGTCCATAGTAGCCAACATAAAACATTGCGCCATACCAAACAACTGCTAGTACAACCATTAAAAAACCAACCGAAATTATCGTTGTAACCTTGTTGGTTGATGAATTAACCAAAATATCATTCGTTATGTATCTAACCAATAATGGGAATGCAATGGCGCACATTGCAACTACTGCCGCACAAACTAAATCTATTATCAGAATTTTTTTGTATGGCTTATAGTATGAAAAGAATTTTCTATATCTTTTTTTATTCATAAAAATCACCAAAACAATTATATCATAGTCGGTTCAAAAGTATACAAAAAACAGCATTCTAGATGCTGCTTTCTGTAAGTTTACAATAGATGTGAAACAAAAATTAAATATAAACAAAAAGTGATCCAAGTACTATAATTAGTTTACCACAACAATCATAGAAAGGACTTGAATCACCATGATTATTATAAACGATAACCCAACTATAAATCAA
>JAVBUP010000023.1:0-5751 GCA_031555175.1 Coprobacillaceae bacterium | reverse complement strand
TTAAAAAGAACAGCTTATGGTTATCGATCATTCGTTCACTATCGTAAACGAATTCTCTTACTAAACTGTTCCTATTGACAAATTAATATACAAAAAAGGGATAAACGTTTATCGTTCACCCCTACGGTTGTCTAAGAACCGATTTAATTTGATTACGAACTACTGATAATTATAACTAAACTATCTTACTGTCCAACCATTTTTCTTTAATTGTTTTATGCTCTGGATTTTGTATATAATGCTCGCCATCTTGAATTACTGTAACTTCAGCATTAAACCTACTTACGAAATCATCCACAACACATTTTTCACTTATAGTATCTTTAGTACCCCATAAGATATATGTTGGTGTATTCCATTTTAATATTGGATGAGCTAACACATATTTATAATAATCCCAGATTAATGGTTCTCCTGATGGAGTATCAATATATTGTTCTTTCTCTAATTGCTCTTCAGTAACATTAAACCACGTCATCATATTCTCTATTAAGTGCTTCATATCTAATAGTGGCGCTGAGAATAAACATCTATCAAACACTATATCTTGGAAACATACTAAACTAAAGTATGCACCTAAACTATTAGCATATAAACCTATATGCTTCCAATGATTCTTTGTGTATTCATAGATAACATTTAAATCATTGACCCCTTCAATAATGTCACAGTCATAATCATTTATATGACGATCACCATGTTTAGGTAAATCAAAGCTTATTACTTGATAACCATTTTTTATTGCTTTAACAGCAAATCCTTCTGCTAATTCTTTACTACCACCTTTACCATGAACATAAAGATATACTTTATCTGATGGTTCCCCCCATACTATTACTGGGATACTATTTATTGTTATATAATCTTTCTTCATTTTATTTTCTCCTATTTAATTTTTATAGAAGATTTAATCATTTACACATCTTTCTAAGAATTCTATTGTTAAATCATTTGTATTTATTCTTGTCTTTATTCCTATTGGCAATATCGTATTAGGAATATTATGACCAAAATCATTACATTTAAGAATTGGGAAAGAATAGTCTTTCGTTACTTTGAGTAATACTTCTTCCATTTGTTGCATATCTGTTTCTTTATGTTGTAATCCCCAAATATAACCAACGATTACTCCTTTGATCTTATCAAATACTCCCATTTGTTTTAGATGATTAAACATGAATTCACATTGATAATCAGTGATATCATATGCTTCTAAGAACAGGATAGCATCACTACAATCAGGAAAATAAGGAGTACCTGCAAGATTTAATAAACATCTTAGATTCCCTCCAATTAGTTTACCTTCTACTATTCCTTTTCTAATTTCTTTTCTTTCTCCATTAGAAACTACATATGTATTATCTTCTTCTATAAATCTACTTTTAAATTCTTCATATTCATAATCAGCAGGATTTTTACTACCAAATCCATATATAGCATTATTGCCATGGTAGGTAACTAATCCTATTTTTGTATATATTGCGTTAATCAATACAGTAATATCACTTAATCCTATAAACAACTTAGGATTATCTTGTATTAATTGATAATCTAGTAATGGTAATACTCCATTAGAAGTACTCCCTCCATCTGCACAAATTATCGCTTTTACTTCTTTATCTTTAAACATGTCATTGATATCTGATGCTCTTTGTATCTCTGTCCCTGCCGACATCCCATCTACTTTAAATAAGTGTTTACTTAATTTAACTTTAAACCCTTTATTCGTTAAGTAATCTATACACCTTTGAATACCATTTTTACCATTTATAACATGATTTGATGGAGCTACAATGCCGATTGTATCGCCAATTCTTAATTTACTTCCTAACATATGTATCTCCTCCTTTCAATTATTAAGTATAGCATCTCGCTATAAATAATGCGAAGTAAAATTATATTTCAACTATTATCGATTGATAGTTTTGCCAACCACTATATGGTATAATTGATATAACAAAGCCTGGGAGGATAAAGGATATGAAACATATATTAGTGATAGGTAATGGATTTGATATAGCTCATGGTTTAAACACTAGATACACTGACTTTTTAAAGTTTTGCAATGCTATATCTAAAGCAGATGTCTATGATACACGATCATTAAGTCTAGCGAAGCTAGAGCAATTATTAAATGAATCCTTTTCTGAAAAATCTGTTTCATTTAGGGCGGTAAACTTTTTCCGAAATACTAAAAATATCGACATATGCAATCGTATTGTTGGTATTTGTAATAAAAATATTTGGATTGATGTTATAAATGAAAACAACCATAATAATGATAAATGGTCAGATTTCGAATACGCCATTGAGCAATACATTGAAGTTGTGTCTTTTATAGCAAATAATTTCAGTTGGAATGCTCGTCAAGAAGAATTGTTGAAATCAAAATATTCTGGAAAAGCAGTAAAAATTTATGATAGAATTCTTAGTTGTGATAGTGGGTACCATAACGACTTCAAACTTCAAATTTCAATATTTATAAATTATCTTGGTAAAGAACTTCACGACTTAACATGGCTGCTTGAAGTCTACTTAACTAAATTTCTTAATACAAAACGTAAAACCAATATGCTATTTGAAATATTGCCAATTGACAATATAGTTTCTTTTAACTATACAAATACATACCAAAATATATATAAGAAAATGGTTGAAACTCACTTTATTCATGGCATAGCCAAGGATGATAATGAGTTTGATAATAATATGGTCTTTGGTATATCAGGACATATTAAGAATTCTGATGATGATGAATATGATTATCTAGAATTTCAAAAATACTACCAAAGGATAATAAAAAAAACTGGCAGCAATTATAAGACATGGCTAGATAATGATGCTCCAATGTATATTTATTTCTTTGGGCATTCTTTAGATGTAATGGATGGCGATGTAATAAGTGAACTAATAAATAGTAAATCACTAATAATCATTTTCTATTATGATCAAAAGGCATTAAATAATCTTGTTGCAAACTTAGCAAAAATTTTGGGAAAAGATAAATTAATTGAATTTTCAAGCAATGAAAAGATACAGTTCATTAAATCAGATGATTTTGAGACTATTAATAATTTTATTACACAAAAAGAAGAATTTGAAAAGCAAAAAAATTCTAAAAGGCTAGCTGATAAAATGCGTATCGCAGAGATAAAAAGCATAATTTAGTGAATGGGAATTGATATTTGAAATAGTAATCAATTATAAAATAGTAATAATATACTTGTAATTCTTTTCTTGTTCACTATTATCCCCACCTGTATGATTTACTATATCACTTATCGGATAAAATGGTATCTAATAATACGATAAAGCATTCCCCTAAAGGAATGCTTCAATTATCTATATAACAAACTACCACTTAAGGTCAATAATAAAATTAGACTCACATCCACGACAATATGCAAATCTAATCTCACAACTATTAATATCAGGATCGACGACATATCCAAATGTGAATGTTTTTTTCGAGTGTTCTTCTATCCATACATAATAATCTGCTTCATCAGAGGATGAAAATGCTTTTCCATAACTTGTATCCTCAAGTTTCTCACCATCACTATATAATTCGAAATTATTAGGTGAAAGCGATTTACGATCATCAATTGTTTCAACATCAAAAGTAACAAGAATTGCTTGCTTATCCTCTATAGGATAATCATAACTCTTATCTACTTTTACTGACGTTACTTTAATCCTCCAAGTCCATGGAGCTTTATCTTGTTCAATTACTTTATTCATTCCATAAACTGGTATTCCATCTCTTTGCTTTTGACATCCTACTAACATTACTAAGCATAATACTGCAATTAATAATTTTTTCATATTATTCCATTTTCCTCCCTGTTTTAAATATTAATTCATTGTTGATGAAATACTCCACCTTGGCCTAAATCGAAAGTTCCTTTCGCAACTAATTCAAAATGCTTTTTAGCGATTCCTAAATCGACTAAATCAAAGACATAATCGACTACAACATCAGCACTGACTACCCCATCTTTATAAGTAAAAATAGGTTTTTGTGTATTTCTAGCACTTGGTGCCAGAATGACAGCTTTCATACCTTCTTCTACCCAAGCAGGTAAATCTTTTACATCCGATATTAGTCTTTCAGATATTGGTTTTCTATTTTTAGGCATTGCTACTTTAATTAGTTTTTCTTTTAGAGTTACATCACTTACTTTTCCTACCAATATAACACACACTAATTCTTGATCATTTGATACTTTAAATTTAGTTCTATCAAAAGTTCCTCCTACCCAACATGTACCTAAATTCATGTCTGTAAGCTTAAGGACTAAATCTTCACCATAATAACCAATTTTTTCATTTAGATTTATATCATCCTTTTTTCCTTTTAAAACAACCACTGAACGTACATTCTTAAAGAACCCGTATGTTGTTCTAATACTAGAGAACGCCTCACTAGCGTCCTCGATGAGTTCAATATATAGGTTAGAGACTTTATTTAGAGTATCAATATATTCATTTACTTCTTTTACTTCTTCATTACTTAAATATTCTGTTGTATAACTTCTTCTTGATACTCTTTTTTCAATTGCGTCTAACATAGATATACCTCCATTTTATTTACCATTATAATCATTATACATTACATGTTTTCCAAATACAATTATACCAAATAGACATTTATATAGTGATTGTTTATAATGAAAATGATAAGAATATTAAATGTTAAGAAAAGTTGCGTTTATATTTATAATAACTTCCAAGAAAAATTGGTAGATAATAAAAGAATTATATTGTAATATGCATATAGGAGGTGGCCCATATGGAGTTAGGTAAGAATATTAGTGAATTACGTAAAAAAAGTGGCATGTCACAAGAAGAGTTAGCTTATGAATTAGATGTGGCTAGGCAAACAATTAGTAAATGGGAATCTGGGGATACAGTTCCAGATATTTATCAAACAATCAAGTTATCAAATATATTTGAAATTGACATTAATGAATTAATAGGGATAGAACGTGTTGCCTATGACAAGGTACATAATAAAGCTAAAAGACGAAGCTATGCCTTGAATATCATTTGGATTATGATATTGAGTTTAGCGATTTATGGTGTGGGTATGGAACTAGGTAGAGTTATGAATGAGAATAGAATACATAGCGAAACTTGTTGCGGGTAAGAATGAGGGAAACAACTATGAATATTGGAGAAAAAATATTTCAACTTAGAAAAGATAAAAAATTATCCCAAGAACAATTAGCTTTAAAACTAAATGTTACAAGACAAACCATTAGTAAATGGGAACTAAATGAATCTAATTTAGATATTAACCAGGCCATTACTTTATCTCGAGTATTTGAAATTGATTTGAATGAACTGATTGGAAACTATGTTGGGGATTCTACGAGTAATAAAGAGGACAAAACAACAAGAATTCTTGATCTAATTTTTAAAATCCAAATTATAATTATTATTATAATGCTTTGCTATAGCTTACTTATTTATATACAATATTTATAGTAAAGAATATATAATGAAACAACTACTAAATATACTTAATACATCTTTTCAAGACTAATTACTAGTCTTAAAAAAAGGTCATCTTATGGTAATATAAATATAGAAAAAAGAGAAATACATGAATGAACTGCCCCCAAGAAGTTAGACCGAAAATCTAACAGATTGGAGGCAGTTTTATTATGGCAAAATATACATTTGAGTTTAAAAAGAAAATAGTTTTAGAATATATTAATGGAGTTGGCGGATACTTTTATTTATCAA
>JAVBUP010000040.1:0-20512 GCA_031555175.1 Coprobacillaceae bacterium | reverse complement strand
TTAAAAAGAACAGCTTATGGTTATCGATCATTCGTTCACTATCGTAAACGAATTCTCTTACTAAACTGTTCCTATTGACAAATTAATATACAAAAAAGGGATAAACGTTTATCGTTCACCCCTACGGTTGTCTAAGAACCGTTTTATTACGCTCATATAATACTTTTCCTGCACATCTTGTCGAATCAATTCGCCATTGGCAAACTTTACAGTGCAAACATTTTCCTGTATCCCTATCATGAAGAGCATCATCAGCCCAATTATAGTTTACAAGCACGCCACGGCCAACATTTATCATATCAACACCACAAGTATCGATAATATCTTGGGCTTCTTTTTTTGAAGTAATTAAGTTAACTGCAAATACTGGTGTTGCCACACTATCCTTTATCATTTTTGCAGCATAATGAATCGGATTATTAGCGAATGATTCAGGAACTTGCATTATTGACTCTACTCCAAAGCCAAATGAAACATTAATATAATCAATACCAGCTTCCTCTAGTTTCTTCGCATGTTCAATTGCCATTTCTAATGTAGGTTCAAATCCTCCTAAACGAATACCAATAATAAAGTCATCATTAGTTAACTTTCTAATACCAGACATTATCTCACTGATATATCCAACAGGATCTTTTCCATAGATATCATCACGTGTGTTTACTCTACTATTAAGTAACTGACACAAGAAATAGTTATGACATCCATGAAGTTCTACTCCATCATATCCAGCTTCATATGCTCTACAGGCAGCTTCAATAAACTGTGATTGGATTTCTTTTAAGCCATCTACTGTTAATTCTTTACCAACTCTTTCCCCATCACGCCATTTCATTTTATAAGCAGACGGACAAACATTTTCTTCTTCAATACCAACAATACCAGCATGATGGATTTGAACAACGATTGGGCATCCATTTTGATGTACTGCATTAGTTATTCTTTGCAATCCAGGAATAAATTTATCATCCCAAATTCCCAACTGACTATCGACCAATCTTCCAGTTTTACTAATACATGTTGCCTCTTGGATAATCAATCCTGGGTTCCCATTCGAAATTTGTTTATAATGCTCCACATGTTTATCCGATACAAACCCAGCATGATCTGACCAGTTAAACATTACCATCGGTGGTACAACAATTCTATTTCTTAGTACTTTATTTCTAATTGTTATTTCATCAAATAATTTCTTCATAGTTTAACCTCATAAACTCTTTCCTTCTATTTCTACTAGCTTACCAACTTTTATCATAAGTTTCTCAAAGTCTTGTGGCGTAATTGATTGTGGTCCATCGCTTAATGCGCTCTCAGGATCATTATGCACTTCAATCATTAAGCCATCCGCCCCACATACAACCGCGGCCTTTGCCATTGGCTCTACTAACTCACTTCTACCACCAGCATGACTAGGATCAATAATAATTGGTAAATGAGTCAATTTTTTGATAACTGGAGCAGCTTGTAAGTCTAATGTATTTCTAGTATAAGTTTCAAAAGTTCTAATGCCTCTTTCACATAAAATTACTTGATCGTTACCAGCCGCAAAAATATATTCAGCCGCCATCAACCATTCCTCATATGTAGCACTCAACCCTCTTTTTAGTAAAATTGGTTTATTTATCTTCCCAAGTGCTTTTAACAAATCAAAGTTTTGCATGTTTCTAGCACCCACTTGAATTAAATCAACATGTTCGATAAACTCATCAAGATACATAGTTGAAGTTATTTCTGTTACAATTGGAAGTCCTGTAGCTTCTTTTGCCTTAACTAATAATCTTAGCCCTTCTAATTCAAGCCCTTGAAATGAATATGGGCTAGTTCGTGGTTTAAAAGCACCTCCTCTTAGTATCGTTGCACCAGCTGCTTTAACCTGCTTAGCTATTTCTATGATTTGGTCTTGTGATTCTACTGAACATGGTCCAGCTATTACTACAACCTTATTTCCTCCAACTAATACATTTGATACATTAATAACACTATCTTCCGGATGAAATTTGCGGTTAACTTTTTTGTAAGGCTCATGAACCTTAATTATTTTTTCAACATTTTTATTGGCTAATACTTTATATTGATCGACAATGCTAGTATCACCCAAAATACCAATCATCACACAATCATTACCTTTTGTTATGTTTGTTGTTAATCCAAGATTAGTTATATTTTTATGTACTTTTTCAATTGCTGATTTATCAGCATCTTTTTTCATAATTATTATCATTTGTCCACTTCCTTACTTATTTAAATATTCAACTAATATATGTAATGCTTTAAGATAGCTGTTTTCCTGTAACCCATAAACTGATGCAATACATGCTTCCTTAATGTATGAAATTTTTCTAAATTCTTCTCTTTCATAAATATTTGATAGATGAACTTCAACAGTTGGTATTTGTACTGCTTTTAAAGCATCTAATAGAGCAATGCTTGTATGTGTATAAGCACCTGGATTAAACAGTATACCATCCGTACCATTGAAATAGGCTTGATGGATAATATTTACTAATTCACCTTCTACGTTATCTTGCTTGAAGACTACCTCAACCCCTAGTTTAGTTGCTTCCTCAAGGATTAAAGAGTTTATGGCATCCAAAGTAATAGTCCCATAAATATCTTTTTCCCTTACACCAAGCATATTTAGATTTACTCCATTTAATACTAGTATTTTCATGTGTTACACCTCAATATAATTTTTTATCAATTCTACCGCTTTATCTATTTTACCATCATTTACTATACACACTTCACTATATTTTTTATATAAATGTGCTCTATTCTTTTTTAGTTCATAGATATATTCTGGATTGTCTTTTAGTAATGGGCGATTTTCTATATCAATTGTTTTTAAAGTTTCATCTAGATTGCGATCTAATAAGATCACTATTCCATTACTAGCTAGCCAAAACATATTCTCTTCACGTTCAACTACACCACCACCACAATCAATTATCGTATTCTTTAACTGCGCCAACTTCTTACAAGCTAAAGACTCTAAATCCCTAAATGTTCTTTCCCCATTAGCAAATAAATCATTAATTTTACTATTGCTATTCTCTTCAATATACTTATCCATATTTACTAAATCCATATTTAACTGTTGCGCCAAAATTGTAGAAACAGTTGTTTTACCAGAACCTGGCATACCAATTAATACTATATTTCGATTTTTAAATATTTCTTTAGAAACTTCTGTAATGATATCTTCCTCATAGATAATCTCATCTTGCCATATCCTTTGAGCTTCAATTGCTTGATATACCAGCATTTCCCAACCATTAATTGTTTTTAACCCGTTCATTTTTGCTTCAAAAATAAATCTTGTTTGCCATGGATTATATATTAAATCAATCGCCACTTGATATCTAGCAACTATTCCTTTATCCATTGGTGTATCATCTATTTTGTCATTCATTCCTAATGGTGTTGTATTTATGATAATATCCCCACAAAGTTCTCTTACATCATCATATGTAAACCCATTAATACTATGATATTTATCTTGCAATAGCGCAATGTTATCTTTACTACGCGATACAACTGTAATACTAGCCGCTTTATTATTTACTAAATATGCCAATACCATTTTACACGCCCCGCCAGTACCTAAAACTGTAACATGTTTATTAGCTACATTTATGTTGTTCTTAACTAGCATTTTCGAAAATCCATAATAATCTGTGTTATAACCTACTAGTTGATTTCCTTCAAGTTTAATAGTATTCACAGCACCTATTTCCCCGGAAATACTATCTGCTTGATCAAGCATTGAGAAAACTGATTCTTTAAAAGGTATTGTTACATTGATTCCAAGTAATTTCTTATCTCTTAATAAATTAAGAACATTATCTATTTTTTGTTTTTCGACATCAATTAATCCATATATATAATCCTTGTCTAAATGATTGAAAACTTGTTGGTGAATAGATGGCGATAATGAATAACTAATATTTTGCCCTAATAGCCCATACTTAAACTTATTTTGGACATCATGTTGATAGTCTTTACTTTCTTCCATTATTGCCTTTAAGAACTTCGTTGAATAAGTAGCTAACGACTGATTATGTAATAATGAATTATTACGTTGAATATTCTCTAGCTCACGTTTCTCATTATGAATAGGTAAATCATTAACGTATTTATACATACCAATTTCTTTTGAAACATCCATTCTCTCTTCAAAGAGTTCCATTAATTTCTTATCAATACTATCGATTTGCTTTCTATAACTATCTAATTTGTTATCCATCATAGTCACCCATTAAATCCAAGATAGTCAGTGCCATACACGCTTCAACTATTACCCCAGCTCTTAAGGCAATACACGTATCGTGTCTTCCTTCTAATAATAATGTTTCATTTTCTTGTTGAACAACATTAATCGTTTGCATAGGCTGTCCAATAGAAGAAGTTGGTTTAAAAGCTACACGTACGATTAGTGGCGCACCGGTAGTTAGTCCCCCAAGTATTCCGCCATTATTATTAGCGGTTAAAACAACATCACCATTTTCATATTGATATGAATCTATAACTTCTCCACCATTACATGATACAAATTCAAATCCTAAACCAAATTCTACTCCCTTTACTCCAGGAATAGAAAATAATAAACCAGAAAGGTTGCCCTCAACACTAGCGAAAAACGGTTCCCCAAGGCCTATTGGTAAATTTACTGCAGTGGCTTCAATACTTGCCCCTACTGAATCTTTTCTTTCCTTTGCTTCCAATAAATACTCTTTTATCTCTAGAATAAGCTCATCATTAATTACAGGCAATTCTTTATGACAAATATCAGCAAATTCTGGGTTTAATAAATCAAATCTGTCATCTTGAATTGGTCCAACATTAGCTAGATGGCTACCAAACTCAATATTATGTATTACTAATAATTGCTTAGCAATAGCACCTGCAAATACCAATGGTGCTGTCAATCTGCCAGAGAAGTGTCCGCCACCTGATTTTTGGTTGAATCCATGATGTTTAATATGTGCAGGATAATCACTATGCCCTGGTCTCATTATTTGATCTAAAACTAAATAATCATTTTCTCTATAATCAGTGTTTTTAATTATCATACATAAAGGAGAACCCGTAGTATAACCATTTTTTATACCAGATATAATTTCAAACTCATCTTGTTCATGTCTAGGTGTCATCAAATCAGAGATTGATTTTCTACGCTTCATTTCATTCTTTATTTGTTCAATATCAATCAGCAGACCAGCTTTAATCCCATCGATTACGCACCCAATTGCTGGCCCATGTGATTCACCAAATATTGATAGCTTAATATTTTTACCCCATGTTGAACTCATCTACTTTCCCTCCTATACTAATATAATCTTTATAGAAATCTGGATACGATTTCTTTACACACTCGCTATTATTTATAACAACATTACCGATACAACGTGTCGCAGCAATTGCCAAAGACATCGCAATACGATGGTCATTATGCGAATCCACAACATTGCCAAGCAAATGTTCTTTGCCACTTATTATTATATCATTGTTATTAATATTAATATCGGCAGACAGTTTTTTTAGTTCTGTAACTATTGCCATCAAACGATCGCTTTCTTTATACTTCAAACGATTTACATTCTTGATTGTTGTTGTCCCATTTACCAAACTAGCTAACACACATAGAATTGGAACTAAATCTATGCAATTACTAGCATCAATCTCAATGCCATAAAGTTCATCGACTATTACTTCAAGGCTATTATCTGTAGCTAGGATCATTGCTCCCATCTTCATCAAAATATCAATTATTGCATAATCTGGTTGCATTGAGTCAAAATTTATTTCTTTTACCGATATTTCACTGTCTAAGCAGTTTGCCACTAACCAAAAAGCAATTTGCGAAAAGTCACTTTCTATTTGATATACACCATCATAGTGATATTTTTGATTGCCAGGGACTTCATATCCAGATTCAGTAGCTTTTATTTCTAATCCAAAATCCTTAAGAACTCTGATAGTCATATCGACATATCCCCTAGACTCTAATGGTGATGTAATATAAATCTTTGAATCTCCATCAAGTAATGGCAACGCAAATAATAAACCGCTAATAAATTGTGAGCTAATATCCCCAGGGATATTAAATATACCTGGTTGCAATTTACCATTTAACACTAAGGATTTATCACTTAATTTATAATCAATTCCTTGGTCATTAAATATCTTAAAATAAGGTTCTAGTGGCCTTTGCAATAATCTCCCCTGACCAGTAAATATTGCTGTCTCATTTATTACTAGAGCTAATGGGATAAGGAAACGCAACGTACTCCCTGATTCACCACAGTTAATTGCATCTTTATCTCTTAATGATTTAAGTGCGTTTTTTGTAGCGGTTATATCGCTACTATCAATATTGCTCGATGTCATTGGAATTTGATTAGCCAAAAAATACGCAATCAATACTCGATGCAAAATACTCTTGGATGGAATAGCTTTTACTTCACCTTCCAATAATTTCGGTTGAATCTTTACTTGCATATAAAGAACTCCTTATCTAGTGTTACTATCTCACCAACGCCAATTTCTTTGCACAAGATAATCTTGAAGTTATTGCCATCTCGTTTTTTATCATTCCATAAAAATAACATTAGGTCTTGTATCGAATAATTTGTTGAATATGGCAATCCATATTTAATTAAAATATCTTTAATCACATCTGCTATCTGGCTATGCACTAGGTTTTCAATCATATACATTCCTATTCCTATTGCTTTTCCATGACTAATAGAGAAATCAGATATTATCTCTATCGCATGCCCTAAGGTATGTCCATAATTCAACAGTGCCCTTTCTCCAGTATCAAATTCATCTTTCTCCACTAGTTTCTTCTTTATAATTATAGTTCTTTCAATTAAGAAATTGATATTTGTAACTAATTCATCTATACCAGAATACGATTGCAATATAGTAAATAGCTCTTTATCTCCTATTGCAGCCATTTTTATCATTTCAGCGATACCATCCTTAAGATGTTCTATTGGTAATGTTTTTAACACAGTTGTATCTATCAGCACTTGCTTAGGTTGATAAAAAGAGCCAATAAGATTTTTCCCATCTGGCAAATCAACTGCCACTTTACCACCAATGCTAGCATCAATCATCGCTAATAATGTTGTAGGGACTTGTATAAAATCTATTCCGCGTAAATATGTACTTGCCACAAATCCAGCCAAATCACCTACTACTCCACCTCCTATAGCCATGATTAAATCTTTTCTTGTCACTAGTCTTGCTAATAATTCCTTATATAATGGTAATACTTTATCATATGACTTTGATATTTCTCCAGCCGGGATAATAATTTCATATACCTCATACTCAATTAAAATTTTCTTAATCTTACTTAAGTAATGATTACTAACGTTTTCATCAATAAACAAAATTACTTTAGACTGTTTGTAAGCAGATAAATATTGATCTATGTTTGTCAATAACTCGTCTTCAATATAAATAGGATAACTTCCTACACTATGTTTAATAACATATTCCATACAAACACCCCTTTCCTAACTATTTTACTACACTTAACCTAAAACGAAAAGAAATATAGGTTTAAACATAAAAATAGCTTCAAGAGGAAGCTATATTTTTAGTTCATTTAGTTTTACTAATTCGATGACAGCTTGAATGCGTCCCTTTACGCCAAGTTTTTGCATTACATTTGAAATATGGTTTCTTACCGTTTTCTCGCTAATGAACAATTGGTCGGCGATTTCTTTAGTAGAAAAGTTTTTTACTAGTAATTCAAAAACTTCACGTTCTCTTTTTGTTAAAATTGTTTGCAAAATGGTCTCCCCCCTATTGCCTACTTTATATTATGCAAAATATCTTATTCTGGTTAGTTAAAAAGACTAATTGAATGATATGTGCTAAATATTTCTTTGACTGCATATCCATATGTATAAACTAAATACTATTTTGGTAATTATTAACGGAATTAAATTACCATTCGTTAAAATAAATACGAGGTGATTATATGAAATCATTAGGACAAAGAATTGTAGATTTAAGAGATAGCAAAGGTATGACTCAAGCTCATCTTGCTGACAAATTGAATATTACACCAGCAACATTATCTAGATATGAAAATAATCTTCGTGTTCCAAACGCTACCTTTATTATAAGCTTATCTACAGCACTTGAAGTAAGTAGTGATGCAATTCTTGGAATTAGTCAGCGTTATAATACAACCGCTCTTAAAGTTAGATATCCTCAATACAGTGATTTTCTAGATAGATTAGATAAATTGAACGAAGATAATAGAATTCGCATTGATGAAAGAATCGATACATTATTACAAGAACAAGACAGCGACAAGTAAGTCGCTTTTTTTATCATTAAATTCTATAAATTTCATACATTTCATTATAGGGGGTATATATGAAATTTATTAAAATGCAAGGTTGTGGTAATGATTATGTCTTCATTAATAAGGTTGATTTAAGTGCAACAAGTGATATTAGTAACCTAGCTAGATCTCTATCAAAATATCATTTTGGTATTGGTAGCGACGGCTTAGTAGTCTATTCTTGCGATAGCATCAATAGCTTTTCCATGGAGATATATAATAAAGATGGTAGTATTGGTAATACATGTGGAAACGCCTTGCGTTGTCTAGGATGGTTGTTTACTAATTACCATTATACTAATAGAAACACTTTTGTAATTAAAACGCGTACTAACACTACTACAGTTTATTCTAGTGAAGATAAAATTAAAGTAGATATGGGAGAATTTGAATGTCAATCATTATCTTATCATTTACATGTAAATGATGAGATATATAATCTTTGTCTATTTGATATTGGTAATCCACACGCAATATTATTTGTAGATAATTTAGACACCTTTGATTTTGAGAATCTTGCACCCGCTATTAGCAATCATAGTGATTTTGTGGGAAACATAAATGTCGAGATTGTAGAGGTAATTGATGAGGATAATATCAGAATGCGTGTCTACGAACGTGGTTCTAATGAAACCTTATCCTGTGGTACAGGAGCATGTGCAGCGGCAATAGCGGCAATAAGATTAAAAGGACTAAATCATTATGTCAATGTATTAACTCCAGGTGGAACTCTTATTGTAGAATATGTTGAACATCTAAACCGTGTATACTTATCTGGCGACGTAAAGGTGGTATTTGAAGGAGAGTATTATGAAAATTAACGAGGCTTTTTTAACCCTACCAACAAACTATTTATTTTCTACTATGTCTGATAAAATACTAAATTATAAAAAGGAACATTTAGACGCTAAAATCATCTCATTGGGTATTGGTGATGTTTCATTGCCTATATCAAAAACTGTTATTAACAAAATGATTGAAGCAGTCACAGACTTAGCATCAATAGAAACATTTAAGGGATATGGTCCTGAAACCGGCTATTCCTTCCTTATAGAATCTATAATTAACTTTGAGTACCGCCCACATAATATCAACTTTAGACAAAATGAAATATTCATTGGCGATGGTATAAATAGTGATATTGTCAATATCTTAGATATATTTGGTGCTGATAACATTATTGCAATTCAAGACCCAGTTTATCCAGTTTATGTTGATAGCACTATTATTAAGAACTTAACACAAATAGACAAAATTGTTTTTTTAAAATGCAATGAACAAAATAATTTTGTTCCAGATATCCCAGATACTCATGTTGATATTATATATTTATGCTCTCCAAATAACCCAACAGGTATGGCTTTTACTTATAAAATGCTTAAATCTTGGGTTGATTATGCAATCAAGCACAATTCACTGATTTTATTTGATGCTGCATATTGCGCCTTCATAGAGGATGAAGATATTCCAAAAACAATCTATGAGATTCCTGGTGCAAAAGGTGTGGCAATTGAGTTTAGAAGTTTCTCCAAAACAGCTGGATTTACTGGTGTACGTTGTAGCTATTGTGTAATACCAAATGAATTAGTTGGATCAACAAATAGTAAAGAAAAAATATCATTAAATACCATATATAAAAGGCGACAATCTAGTAACAGTAATGGCGTAAGTTATATTAGTCAAAAAGGGGCAAACGGTTATTACAGTGTGGCTGGTTTCTATGAAACAAGCCAAAATATACTCTACTACAAAGAAAATGCAAAACTAATTTTCGATACTTTGAAATCTCTAGGTTATGATGTTTATGGTGGTATCAACTCGCCATATGTTTGGTTTAAAATAAACAACGGTATGACATCTTGGCAGTATTTTGATTACCTCCTTGATAATGTGCAAATCGTTGGCACTCCCGGATCTGGCTTTGGTAAAGAAGGAGAACATTATTTCCGTTTCTCTGCTTTTAATACTCTTGAAAATACTAAAGAAGCATTGCAAAGATTCATTAGTCTTGAACAAAAAAAATAGAATTCCTTTGAATTCTATTTTTGTTTATCCTTACATTTTTTACATAGCCCATAAAAATCTAACTTGTTATCTTCAACAACAAAGCCAGTATTTTCTTCAACTATATCTTTAATATGCGCTAGTCCAGGAATCCCAACATTGGCTATCTCCCCACATACATTACATATTAAATGGGCATGTAAACCAATATTCAGTTCGTATACTGAGTGCTTCCCATTAAAAGCAAACTCATTAACTACTCGTTCGTCAACCAAGAAATTTATATTATTATACACCGTTGCAATATTTACTTCACCTTGCTCCGATAGTTTCTTAATAATATCTTCTATTCCAAAATGACCACCGTTACATAGCACACGAATGATATTTTCACGAGCTTTCGTGATACGATACCCTTCTGCACGAAGTGAATCGATAATTAATTCGCTGTCCATTAAGCCTTCTTTTTATTAACTAATCCAACAACATCTTGCACAGTTTTTAAGCTCATTAATTCATCATCTTCAAATGTAATCTCTAATTCAGTTTCTAACTCGAAAACAAAATCTACTAAATCTAGTGAATCTATACCAAGATCCTTAAAACTAGATTCAAGTGTAACGTCCTTTGATTTAACTTTAGTTTTTAAACCGTCTACTATTAATGATTGATAATCCATAATATCACCTCGGCCCTATTATATCACAGTTTTTTTGATTAACATAGTAATTTGAAAAGCACTTTTAGACAGGCATCTTTCTTAATTCGATAATATGTAGAGCGAGAATAGTACTCCTCCCACCAGTATGCCTGTTTGTCCTGAAGAATAAAATCATGTTCAATAACCCGCCTTGCATCTATAGATAATTCACTTAGTACCATGTCAATTTTACAAATTAACTCTTGAGCCGACTGCTTTTGATCAAGATATTTCAATAAACTACTTTCAGCTTTATTATATGATGCATTGCTCTCCTTTATCTTATTATACATTACATCAGGATAACTCTTAAACTCTCTAGCTATCACTTGTTTAGCTTTTCGATATTCTTTAAATATGCTATTCATTAATGCCTTTTTTTCCCTATACTCCATTGCTCTAAGTTTTAAGTAATTCATTTTATCACCCTAATAATATATAGTCTTAATTTCCTTATATTACTTTTTTATTTGCAACTTCTTAAAGATTCTTGTAGAATATCGTAGAGGTGAACTTTATGAAACATAAAAACGCAATATTAACCCTAATCATATATATAACTAATATGTTTGCATATTCAATTATCTATAAAATATTTTTACCAACTGAAGAAGTAATTACCGAGGAACTAACTCACGCTGCAAAAAACGTTGCTTTCGCTACTACTACAATTATAGCAACGATACTTGTTATAATTGTTAACAGAAAATTATTAGGTCAGCATTATAAAATTGCATCTAACCACAAAAAAACAGTTATTAAATTCATTGGTTTTGGTAGCTTAATTCTATTTGCTCTTACATGTATAAATCAAGTACTGCACGGGGCCTTTCATATGATGGATAGTCATAGTATTCATCTATCTGGAACAGTTGTAGGATATGTCCTGTCATTTTTATTTATTATATGTCTTCCTATTTTAGAAGAAACATTTTATAAAGAGACAATTTATAACACTATTCATAAACTAGGAATTCCATACCTTTCATTATTATCAGCGGTAATATTTGGAGTAATTCACGGTTTAACTGGCTTAATTAATCCAAACTACCTAATGCCAGCATTAGTATTCTATACTTTACTTGGAGTAAAATTTGGATACCTATATAAGAAGACACATACTATGTGGACTTCAATTTTTGTAGGAATTACACTTAATATATTCTGGTTTATAATGATTAATTTCTTTAACTTCGTAATTCATTAAACTGATAATTGTAAAATTTAAGAAAACAAAATAGACAGCTATTCTTTGTTTTAATACAATGAATAGCTGTTTTTATCTTTTCTTAAATCATCCTGATACTTAATCATATTTACCTTACATACTATTATTATCAACTATATTTTGATATAATCTTTGTATAAAAAAACATATATAATATAGGAGGTTTATATTATGCAAGCACTTATTTTAGCAGCTGGGATGGGTAAACGATTAAAAGATTTAACACAAAATAATACTAAATGTATGGTAGAAGTTAATGGAGCTACATTGATTGAACGTGTTCTACATCAATTAGATCGCTGTAGTCTTTCAAAGATTGTAATTGTTATCGGTTATGAAGGCCAAAAGCTAATTGATTATATTTCTACACTCGATATTAAAACACAAATAGAGTTTGTCGATAATCCAGTATATTATAAAACCAATAATATTTACTCTTTAGCAATGGCAAAGGACTATTTGCTACAGGAGGACACAATTTTATTAGAATCGGATTTAATATTTGAAGATAGCGTTCTAGATGAACTAATTAATGATCCTCGTGACACACTAGCATTAGTAGATAAATATGAAAGTTGGATGGATGGAACTTGTATTAAAATCGGTCCGGATGATTCTATCGCTGCTTTTGTACCTGGTAAGAAATTCAATTATAATGAATGTGACGAGTATTATAAAACAGTAAATATTTATAAATTTAGCAAATTATTCTCAGTATCACATTATGTGCCATTCTTAGATGCATATTCTAAAGCACTTGGTAATAATGAATACTATGAACAAGTCTTACGAGTAATCGCAGAACTTGATGATCCAGTTATCAAAGCTAAAAAATTAACTGGTCAACTATGGTATGAAATTGATGATATTCAAGACTTGGATATTGCTGAAACAATGTTTGAAAACGATGATAATATTCGTTTAGGGCGTATTGAGAATAGATTTGGTGGTTATTGGAGATATCCAAAACTTATTGATTTCTGCTATCTTGTAAATCCATATTTCCCACCAAAGAAAATGATAAATGAGATGAAAGCTAGTTTTGAAAAACTATTAACACAATATCCTTCTGGAATGAGAGTCAATAGTTTATTGGCATCAAAGAATTTTGGAGTTAAGCAAGACTATATTGTTGTTGGCAATGGTGCTGCTGAATTAATTAAATGTTTGATGGAAAAGACAACTGGTAAAGTTGGGTTTATTCGCCCAACATTTGAAGAATATCCTAATCGCTATGACAAAAACAATAGTGTTATATATATTCCTGAGCATACTGATTTTGTTTATCAAGCACAAGATATTATAAACTATTTCGATGCTACAGATATTAAGTCACTAATCTTGATTAATCCTGATAATCCTACAGGTAATTATATTTGTAAAAATGATCTATTTACACTTTTAAATTGGAGCAATGCAAAAGGAATTAAGATGATAATTGATGAATCATTTGTTGATTTTGCAGATGAAGAAGACAGCTCAATCTTGGATAATAATATTTTAGAAGAGTATCCATTACTTGTTGTTGTTAAATCTATATCTAAATCATATGGCGTACCAGGTGTGCGTTTAGGAATTCTGGCTACTTCTGATAAAGAAATGATTGCTAATATGAAAAAGGAAGTTTCAATTTGGAACATTAACTCATTTGGAGAATTCTATATGCAAATAGAAGAAAAGTATAAAAAGGATTATGAAGCTGCCCTAGTTAAAATTAGAAAAACACGTGCTAATTTTATTGATAATTTAAACCAAATTAATGGGCTACACGTTATACCTTCTCAAGCAAATTATGTCATGATTGAAATTATAAATGGTATGTCTTCACGAGAATTAACAAAAAAATTACTATTTAAGCATGATTTGCTGATTAAAGATCTTACTCCAAAAATGAATCGTGAGAACCGCCAATTTATTCGCGTTGCAATCAGAAATGAAGAAGATAATGAGAAATTAATTAATGCTTTGAAAATAAATTTACTTAGTGAAAGCAGGCAATCATAATGAAGGCATGTTTTCAATCAGCAAACTTTTTACTGCCAATTGAGGATATTAACATTAAAAAATGGTCTGTTGTCGCTTGCGATCAGTTTACAAGTCAGCCTTCATATTGGCATGATGTTGAAAATATTATTGACTCGTCACCCTCTACATTAAATATAGTCTATCCGGAAGCTTTTCTTTCCCAAGGAGATTCACGCATTGAACGCATAAATAATACCATGAATAATTATCTATCTAACGGTACTCTTACTACCAGGGTCAATAATGGGTATATCCTTATTGAAAGGGATACTATATCTGGGAAACGACTAGGATTAGTTGGGGTATTAGATCTAGATGAGTATGATTATAACTTTGATAGCACTTCATTAGTTCGCGCAACTGAAGGTACAATCCAGGATCGTATTACTCCTCGTGTAAAAATAAGGAGAAACGCTTCGCTTGAATGCAGCCATGTTATGGTGCTTATAAATGATTTCAAAAGAATTCTTATTGAGGATTTGTATAAACATAAACATGAATTTGATGTGTTATATGATACGGAATTAATGCAAGGTGGGGGGCATATTATTGGATACCGCATCGATGGTGAAAAAGCAAGTGAAATAGATAAACTATTATTGAAAATGCAAGAAAACTCTAATGGCCTATTTCTACTAGTTGGGGATGGCAATCACTCCTTAGCAACAGCTAAAACATGTTGGGAAGAGATTAAACACACTCTACCCTTAGATCTCCAACCATCACACCCTGCTAAGTATGCTACAGTAGAGTTAGTTAATCTCCATAGCGATGCTTTATTCTTTGAACCAATCCATCGCATTATGTTTTCTATTGATGACGATGATTTCATCAACTGCTTCTATACTTACTGTAAAGAGAATTCGATAGATATCATAGCTGGGGATGATATAGAATTTATTACCATTGATAAATCGACTAAAATTGGTTTATCAAATAGCAGTGGGCGTATACCTGTTGAAATTATGCAACAGTTTATAGATGCATATATACTACAGCATGTACACATTATATTAGACTATATTCATGGAAACGATACTCTAAGATCATTAGTAGATACACCTAACACTTTAGGAATATTATTAAAACCAATACAAAAAAACGGCTTCTTTGAAGCGGTTCGAGATAATGGAGTTCTACCAAGGAAGACATTCTCCATGGGAAACTCAGAAGAAAAAAGATATTATATGGAATGTAGAAAAATCACTTCAAAATGAAGTGATTTTTATTATGTTATAAATTAATACTCTGCCTCATGCAGTGATACCTGATCCTCTTTTTTTGGAGGAGTCATATAGTCACCATATGTTTGTGTTAATATTTCATGATAGCCTATAGGAGCATAAAATAAATGGCCTTCAAATTCCAACTCTATTTTTTCGCTAAATAGTTCTTTTTTAGCTACAATGCCTTCTGTTACATCATTTGGACTCGTCATTGGGAAATAGTAATCTTTATTCTTATAATGTTTTAGAACAAGATCTCCCAAATAAATAATGAATTTCTTTGGCATTTTTGATAACAATTGAATAACTGGTTTCGCTTTTCTTTCAAATACAAAATCAGCTTTTGATTTTAACATTAATGCCCCTGTTACAGCAAATATCAATTGATACTGTAACTCAGATTTTTTATCATACGGTCCATTTGAGTCTTCTAATGGAAAGATATCAACGAAAACACCATGATGCATATCTATTGTTCTTAACTTATGTTCAACAAACTTAGTATTATTCGTTCTTACTTTAGCGTATAAATATGGATACCCTTTATCCGTTTTAGGTGTTTGCAAAAAATATTTATCACTACAATATTTAGGGAAGATCTCCAGAAACTTTTCATAGTCCTTTCTTGGCATTTCAATATCTAAATCATCATCCCAAGGGATAAACCCCTTATGCCTAACAGCACCTATTAAAGTACCAAAAGAAAGATAATATGTAATATCATGCTCTCTACATATTCTATCTATTTCCACCATTGACTCAACAAGTTCTAACTGTAATTCTCTAAGTTCCATAATTGTGCTCCTTTAATCTATCTACTATCTGCTTATCAATATTGTAGTCGAATTTTCTTGCAAATAGTTTATTTGATTCTATCAACGATTCATAATCATTCATCGTTAACACTTCAGGATTTGAGGCGTCCTTTCTCCAATGAATATCCCATAATGAAATATTCATAATATTACCCTTAAAAGGAGATTGCATCAAAATCGTTTGAATTATAATCTCATCACTGCAATCTACGTGATCAAAATACGAAATAACTTTTCTATTTGCTTGCACATAAGATAATACATATTCCACACAAGGTTTAGATACCGCATGCCAATTACTTCCTTTATAAAATGTTGGCATAAAGTTATAATTTCGTTTTATACCAAATATTTCTTGAAGTCTTCTAAAACAATAATTCAATTTTCTATTATTGGTAAAAATATTATATCTTTCATATCTATATTTTGACTCTTTAAACTCATCAAAAGTATGCACATCAACAAACTCTTTACCATAATTTTGAGTGAAGAAATCAAATATTATTCTATTTGATTTTATAGGGAAGTCTTGGCCGGATAATAATACAAAATAATCATATTCAAGAACTTTGCTTTCTTTATATAATTGTAAAATTGTTTGAGTAAAACTTGGTCCTCCCCATTTTGTATCTATTCTATTCATACAGAAATATATGTTTGATTGCTTATCTATTTCATTTTCAATATTTGATTTTTTATCGATGTGAATCAGAAAAATGGCATTGGGATGATTCAACGCAGAAATCATATCATTTACTTGTTGTGCATTTTTATGGCACATGATTGCATAGCATATTTTCATTTCATATCACCTACAAAAAGTATACCATAATTGAAACTAAAAAACCCACATCGTGTGAGTTTTATAATTTCTAAATAGTAAAATTTTCAACAATATCAGCAATGATTTCTTCAGTTACACCACATGCTAACAAAAATCCTTTACCACTACCATATGTATCATATAGGTATGTTAAATATTTGTCCATGTACTCCGGCTCAGATAATAACATCTTTAGCATATGCTCTGGTACCATATCTTTAAGTTTATCATAAATAGCTTTATTGTTTTCAAATGTTTCAGAATAATCTTTAATAATATCTTGGCGGTAGCACCCAGCAATATCTAGTAATAGAGCTGCTGTTGTTCCAGTTCTATCTTTACCAGCTGAGCAATTAAACACTATACAAGAATCATTATATTTATGGAATATTTCAAATAGCTCTTTATATTGTTGTTGGTTAGCCTTAGCCATTGAAATATACATATCTCCCATATCACTAACATCAACATCTGGAACCACATTAACATCCACCATATTCATTAAATTATGATGAATATATACTACATCTTTATAGCCATTCATCTTATTTGGTTCCTTAGCGATCTCATCTTCGCTTCTTAAGTCAACAACGACTCTAACGCCATAATTGTAGATACACTCTAAATCTTGCTCCGAAATCGTTGACATAACTGCACTTCTTAGAAACTTATGTGATTTCGTAAATTTACCATCTTGTGTTTCATAACCACCTAAATCCCTAATATTACTAATTGAATCTAATTTAAGTAAACGTTCTTCTCTTGATAATTGCATATTTTTTCCTCCTAGTACGCTTTAGCGAAGTATACAACCTTAGTAGCTTTTTTTCGACAATAGACACAAGTATCACCATGACTGCTTTCATCCGAAATACAACGTGAGCTCGCAGAAGTCTCTTCCTTTATTTTATTCTCACACTCTTCATCACCGCACCACATAGCTTTAACATACCCACTTTTTGTAGACAGTATAGTCTTAAACTCTTCATAATTATTTGCAATAGTAGTGTTATCATCTTTATGAATTTGTGCTTTTACATACATCTCTTGATGTATCTCAGAAAATATCTTCATAATATTATTTGCTAGATTATCATCTAGACTTAACTGTAATTTTTCACCAGTGTTTCTTTTTGCAATTTGACAAACACTTGCTTCTATATCGTTTGGTCCAATCTCTAATCGCACTGGAATCCCCTGCATCTCTTGTTGGCTACGTTTAAACCCAGGTGTTTTATCTGAATCATCAACACTTACTCTAAATCCTGCCATCGATAATTCTTCCCTTAAAGCGTATGCTTTATCAAGCACTCCTTCTTTATGTTGTGCCATAGGAATTATCATAATTTGAATTGGCGCTACATGTGGTGGTAAGACTAGTCCATTGTCATCACCATGAACCATAATTAGTGCGCCAATAAGCCTAGTAGATACACCCCAAGATGTTTGATGCACATATTTTTGCTTTCCATCTTTATCTTGGAATTTAATATCAAATGCCTGCGCAAATCCATCTCCAAAATAATGAGTAGTTCCTGATTGCAGTGCCTTTCCATCATGCATTAATGCTTCTATTGTATATGTTTCTACAGCACCAGCGAATTTTTCTTTTTCTGTTTTCCTTCCCGTTAGCATAGGAATAGCTAGAACATCTTTCGATACTTCCCTATAAACATCTAGCATTTGCAGAGTTTCTGATCTAGCTTCTTCTTCACTTGCGTGGATTGTATGACCTTCTTGCCATAAGAATTCGCTCCCTCTTAGGAATGGCCTTGTCGTCTTCTCCCAACGTACAACTGAACACCATTGATTATATAGTTTTGGCAAATCACGATAGGAATTAACTATTTTAGCGAAGTGCTCACAAAATAGTGTCTCAGAAGTTGGCCTAATAATTAAATTCTCTTCTAGTTTATTTAGCCCACCTTGTGTCACAACCGCACATTCTGGCGCAAACCCCTCAACATGATCCTTTTCCTTTTGTAACAATGATTCTGGGATTAGCATTGGCATATATACGTTCTGATGCCCAGTTTTCTTAAACCTAACATCTAACTCTTTTTGTATTAATTCCCAGATCGCATATCCATATGGTCGATAGATGATGAACCCTTTTACGCTAGAGTAATCCATTAACTCTGCCTTACGGCATACATCAGTATACCATTGTGCGAAATCTACATCACGTGATGTGATCGCTTCTAATTTTTTACTACTATTCTCACTCATTTTTTTCTCCTCATCTTTCATGCGTTTACATACTTATTCTAACAAAAATATGTTTATATTACTATTGTTTTTAAATACGATAAATTATAATCTCAAGTGCAACACATAAAAAAGACTCATAGAAATTACTATGTTAAAATGTAAGTGGCCAAACAAGCAAATTAACAGGAGGTAATAACTATGAGCTACTATCATCTTACCATAGATGAGCGTTGTTGTATTTTTAATTTTTTAAAAAGCGGGATGAGCATTAGGGAAATATCAAGAGCACTTCAACGCTCACCAAGTACAATCTCAAGAGAGATTAAAAGGAATAGTGTTGAAGTAAGAGGCAAAAGGAAATACATTAAGTATTTTCCAAACAAAGCACAAGAACTCTATATCGTCCGTAGATTGAACTGTTATCAAAACACAAATTGGGATATATCAGTTCTTCAATATATAAAAGAAAAGATTGATGAGCATTGGTCTCCCGAACAAATAGCAAACAGAGCAACAGATATGGTTAACTACATTCCTTGCACTTCTACAATTTATAGAATTATTCATAAAGAAAAAATCGAAGGTATATCAATGATTCATTTGAGAAGAAAAGGTAGATTTAAAAGGCCAGCAGAAACGAGAGGTAAGTTTAATGATGGTGGAAGGGCGATAAAAAAACGCCCAAAATCAGTATATAAAAGAGATGAAATAGGACATTGGGAAGGAGATACAGTAGAGTCTGGCAGATATGACCATAAGAAGAAAAGCAAGTACTGCTTTGTCACATTGGCCGAGCGTAAGTCTAGAAAGTTTATAGCTATACTCGTGCCAGACCGAACATCATCGAATGTCACTCCAGCTATTATTAAGGCATTAAAAGATTTTCCAAAGGAATTAGTAAAAACTATAACCTTTGATAGAGGCAAAGAATTTTCTTGTTATGAAGAGATAGAAAAGGAGCTAGAGTGTAAGACATACTTTTGTGATCCATATTGTGCATGGCAAAAAGGAACAAATGAAAACACAAATGGACTATTAAGAGAATTTTATCCTAAAGGAATGGACCTATCTGAAGTAGATATAAATGATTTGAATAGCAAACTTGATTT
>JAVBUP010000026.1:0-42900 GCA_031555175.1 Coprobacillaceae bacterium | reverse complement strand
TTAAAAAGAACAGCTTATGGTTATCGATCATTCGTTCACTATCGTAAACGAATTCTCTTACTAAACTGTTCCTATTGACAAATTAATATACAAAAAAGGGATAAACGTTTATCGTTCACCCCTACGGTTGTCTAAGAACCTAAAGTCTTTGTGTTATTTGTGATAGTAATAATATTCTTCATATGATTGAACATTATTAGTTTTCATGTATGTTGCCACTTCTACACCTACATAGCGTAAGTGCCATGGTTCGCTCATATAACCGGTAATAACATTATTATTATTGGTATAGCGAACAATAAAACCATATTGATAAGCGTTGTTGATTATCCATGTTGAGGCAGCTGTATTTTGAAATGACACTCCAGGTTGGTTTTTAGAATAAATATCTATTGCAAGGCCAGTTTGGTGCTCTGAATGGCCTGCACGTGCACTACCACGATCTGCAGTATACACACCGTTATTAGCAACACTGTCCTTATATAAAGAGTCTTGAGTTTGGTAGCTGCGATAGCCGGATTTCACAATGATTGGATTACCAGATTGTGAAGCAGCATTACATAATCTCATAAAATCATTATAAGCTTTATTACTGATTTGCATATTACTAATCGCACATTCAGTCGGAATATTAACCAAGTCACTTGGTACAAATGATGAGCTTAATGCAAAGTATTTACTAACTAATACAGTTGTTGAGTCGGGATTACTAGCAGCCTGAATGTTAGTATAAAAATCTTTATCAACACCCATTCCTACTAAGTCCACAACCTTTTGAATTGTATAACCAGTTTTACTACGGTAAGCGACATATCTTTCTAATAAGTTAAAATCAAAATGATTAGTTTGTGATAGAGTAACAATATCCTTAATATAACCAAGCTCTAAAATCTTAGTAATTTGTGTATCATCGAATTTCTCTAAAATAGTTTTTACTTCAGTATGCACATATCCTTTATTACCAAAGGCATTTAGCGTATCTAAAATATTTTCTTTATCAATCGCACAATTCAGATATATATCTATATAGTTAGCATTAAATTTTTCTTCAGTAATCGCAGTCTCTAATATCTTAGCATATCCACGACTAACTAATACATCCGAATACCCTTGTTGGAAAGCTTTGATAATTGTAGTTGACTGATATCCAATTTCTGACAAACTATTGATTTTATCTACTAATGCTTCAGAATCATTATCCTCAAATGATATATAAATTTCAAAGTTAGTGTTTATGTATTTATCTGTTAATAATGCTTTTTCTAATGTTGCCGAATAGATATTTGTATCGAGGATGTAATCATCAATTTTATTATCAATAATTAAATTGGCAGTGTCTTTCTCATAACCAAGTGAAATAATAGCCTTACGATGCTTTGCCTGTTGATAACTATTAAAACCAAAATAACTACCTATTAATAACAATACAATGATAGGAATAATTATTTTTAATTTCTTACTCATAGTATCACCCCCTTTCAATTATAGAAGTGCTGTCAATAAATGTCAATTTTTGTCGCTCTCTACAACAATTTATCTTTCAATTATTGAAACTATGTTGTAGTGAAGTGGATAATTTGTTATTCTACATAAGGGAAAAGGTGAAAGTATGAATAAAAGGAAAATAGTATTCTTTGATATTGATGGTACGATATTTAACCAACAAACTCATGAAATATCACAGAAAACAAAATATGCAATTAAAAATCTACGTAAAAACGGGCATTTAGCCTATGTTGCATCAGGTAGACCAAAATGTTTACTAACTAACAGTAAAGATTTATTAGAATTAGATTTTGATGGTGCGATAGCTAGCTGTGGAGCCTATATTGAAGACTTCAGAAATGATAAAGTTATTTATTCTAATCCAATGAGTGAGGAAACAGTAGCTAAGATTATTGATGTAGTGGCTAGAGCGCATGTTGATTGTCATCTGGAATCGCAAGCAAAAATGTTTAGTGCACCATTTGTTAGTAAGGAAGCACAAGAAAAATTCGAACATTTCTTAGGTATGCTTGGTGGTAGTATGCATTTTATAGAAGAACGCGTGGATGAACCAATCTATAAGATAAGTGTTACATGTAATCCTGATTCAGACATAGAACTATTTCAAAGAGAATTAGGAGATATTCTTTATATCATGGATATGGGAGCAACGACACCTGGATTTAATTATATAGAATGCGTCAATAAAGGCACATCAAAAGGAACTGGAATCATTCAAATTGCCAAGTACCACGATCTAGAAATAGACGATACTTATGCAATCGGCGATAGTACCAATGATCTAGATATGATTGTAACGGCCAAATATGGTATTGCTATGGGTAACGCAACACAAAATGTTAAAGATGCCACACAATACCATACCACATCAGTAAATGAAGATGGTGTTTATCACGCACTTATTGAGCATAAATTAATAGATGAAATATAAAAGCTGCATAGCTTTTTTATTTTTATATTGACATATGTTATATACTGTTATACTATATGTATAACAGTTGAGGTGATTAAATGAACTTTATTATTAGCAATAATAGCGAAATACCAATTTATGAACAAATAAAAAATGAAATTATTAGACAGATTACTAGTGGAATACTAATAGAAAACGAGGGGCTGCCATCGGTAAGAAGTCTAGCTAGAGATTTAAGAATTAGTGTATTAACAGTAAAGAAAGCCTACGATGAATTAGAAGTAGCGGGCTTTATAAATACTGTTCACGGTAAAGGAAGCTTTGTCGCAAGCAAAAACTTAGAGTTATTAAAAGAAGAACAAATTAAAGAGATAGAAAAACATATTGTAGAGATTATAGATATTGCAAATCGTATTAATATAGATGAAGAAGAAATAATTAATCTATTTAATTATTTCTATAAGGAGGTAAGTAATGAAAAATAGTATTAGTGCTAAAAAAGTCACAAAAAAATATAATAACTTTACTTTAAACCAAGTAGACCTTGTAGTGCCAAGTGGGACTATTGTAGGCTTAGTAGGTGAAAATGGAGCTGGAAAAACTACATTAATAAAAGCTATTTTAGGCATTATTCACACTACCGAGGGAAGTATAGAGTTGTTTGATGGAAGAACACTAAAGGATGCTAAGGAGGATATCGGTGTAGTTTTAGATAATACTTTTTTTGCAGAGATATTAAGAGTAGAAGATATAAATTTGATAATGAAAAATGTTTATAAAAAATGGGATACTGACTTATTTAATACATATTTAAATGATTTTAAAATACCAACAAATCAAGTTATTAAGACATTATCAAAAGGAATGCGTAAGAAGTTAGAAATTGCGACAGCACTAGCTCATCACCCAAAATTATTAATCCTCGATGAGCCAACAAGTGGATTAGATCCTGTAGTAAGAAGTGAAATTCTTGATATTTTCCTAGAATTTATCCAAGATGAAGAACATAGTGTCCTCTTATCAAGTCATATTACAAGTGACCTAGAGCATATTGCAGATTATATTACATTTATTCATGAAGGCAATATAGTCTTATCAGAAGATAAAAATGAATTATTAGAAAACTACCTAATAATTCGCTGCGATGAAGACATGTTTAATTGCTTAGAAAAAGAAGATGTGATTCGCTATAGAAAGAATATATACATCTATGATGTACTAGTCTATGGTCGAGATAAAATAAAGAGAAAATATAAAGATTTGGTTATTGATAACGCTAGTATTGATGATGTAATGCTGTTGTATATTAAAGGGGTGAAATAGTGAAAGGTTTAATAATAAAAGATGTTCTGTTCTTGAAAAATAACTTTAGACAATTCGTGTTTGTAATTGCTATGTTTGGATTTATCGGTGTTATGATGGAAGATAACTCTTACCTATCGTTTATTATTCCAATGTTTATTATGGTACTATGTATTTCTACTTTTAATTATGATGAATTTAATAATTGGGATGCTTACTCAATAACACTGCCATTAGAAAGAAATGAAATAGTAAGAAGTAAATATATATTTACGCTTTCTATTTGCTTAGTAGGAGCGGTTGGTGGGACAATTATTTCTGTGATAGTTGGGTTGTTTGGACAAGTAATGACTCTAGAAGATATTGCAATGACTTTATTAAGTAGTATTGCAGGAATTATTGCATGTATTTCTTTATCATATCCAGCAATTTACAAATTTGGAGTGCAAAAAAGTCGAGTTTTCATGTTTGCATTTGCCTTTGGATTAAGTGGGCTTGTTGGTCTTGTAACTATAGTTATGAATAGTTTAGAGATTGATTTTTCTGGATTGCTATTTCTTGAAAACTATCTGTTATTTATCATACCTGTCATAGTATTACTAGTTTTATATGGTTCTTATAAACTATCTTGTAGTATCTATTTAAAGAAGGAATTCTAAGGAGCGATAGCTCCTTTTTCTTGTTTATACATAGACTATATAGAGGGGATGTTTATGTATAAAGATATTGAGATATTAATACTAATGCAATTATCATATCTAGATATAGACTTCATTGAGGGCAGCGATATTGGAACTACTCTATTCCGTAGCTCTATTAATAATCAAGGTAAGATACAGCCCATCATAGATTATATTAATCGACTTGAAGATAATGCAAGTTTATTCGATTTAACAATAAAAAAATATCTCAATGAAAATCCACCACATGGAAATGGTTTTGTAGGATATGTTTTAGAGAATAAAAAAAATAAAGATATAATTTTCTTGTTTAGAGGTAGTGAAAACATTGGGCAATTAGATCATTCGCAAATTGATATGGTTGATAATGTTGTATCTGCAGTTACTGGAGATTCCAATCAAATTGAGAGTGCTAAGCAATTCTTTTTGGAAAATATGGGTCAAACCAATTATTTGCTTGGTCATTCAAAAGGTGGCAACCTAGCGGCTGAAGTATTTATATCATATGATAATCAAATAAAAAAGGTAATCACTATTAATGGTCAACCAGTTAATAGAACAAATATTACTAGTTATCAAAAAGCATTACTAAATAGTAATCAACATGAATGTATCGTTGCTTCTGGCGATATTGTATCCTGGCTAGGAGTCAAATCTTGGCAACAAAAGAAGCGCTTTGTGAAAGTAGATACAGAAGGCGCCAGCATGTTTAGTCCCCATGATTTATTAAACATAGTTATTGATCAGGATGGGGATTTTGTTGATGAGAAATGGCCATATATAGCTAATATTATTGATTTGATACTTAATGAAGTTAGTTTTGATAGATTCCAATTAGAATTATAGTTGTTGATTTATGTAAAAAGTATTTTAAGTTAGAAGGAATTCTAACTTTTTATTTAGATAAGCCATTAATTTCATAATATAAGTGGAATAATCCAAGTCAAAAAAACAGTAAAAAAGGGTAAAATAGAGAGATAAACTGCTAATTGCTTGGAAATATGCATAGAATTTGCAAAGTATGAACCAAGTATAATAGAATATGAGTAGTAGAAAGCTCTTTCTCGAAGAACTATTTAAAAGTTTAAACTGATAGAGAAGCGCTTTTCTTAAACCATGAAAGGGGAAAATAAATACAAGAAGGGGAAATAAATAATAAGAGAAAAGAGATCCTTGAAAAGTTAATAGGAGTAAATAGTAGCTAAAATTTTGATTTTGGAAAAGTGAATCTGTGCAGTTAAAGTTTTATAATAAAGAATGGGAAAGTATACTAAGTATACAAAAAAGTGAACAATGAACAAGAGAGAAATCTATCGTACAATCAAAACGTTACTAGTAGTGTGTATGATAGTAGGATTAGTCACGGCGAAGGCGCATGCTTCAATGGAAAGTAATGGTGCAGTAGTAGGTGATGTTGGGAGTGTTACCGGATATGCCAGTACAAGTAGTCAAAATAGTGAAGTAGAGTATGTAGAAGAAGTGACAGAGTTAAAAAGTGCAACAAGTCGAACGTTTTTAATGAGTGATGGTAGTTACAGAGTAATCACGTATCCGTTTGAAATTGCCTATGAAGAAGAAGGGGAATTAGTAGGTATAGATAATAGTTTAATTAGTGCAGGAAATGAATATGAGAATAGTAGCAATTATACTAAGATAAAATTTGCAAAGAAGTCTACAAGTAATAAGTTAGTAGATCTACAAGCAGCAGATTATAAAATGTCTTGGTTTTTTATTGGCCAAAATAAGGTATCAGGGAAAATAGATAATATAGAAGAAGAAGGCAAGAATTATAATAATGAAGAGCGCCATATTAAAGTAAAAAATATATCATCAAGTATTACATATGAAGAAATATATGAAAATATAGATGTGCGATATATAAATATCTCAAATAAGCTAAAAGAAGATATAGTATTAAAGAATGAAGAAGCACAACACAGCTTTCTTATGGAGATAGATGTAGGGAAATTAAGTTTGCAGCTTAATGAAGATAATAGTATAAGTGCAGTTGATGAAAAAGGAAAAGAGATTTATAACTTTGCAGCGCCATATATGATAGATAGCAGTGATAATATCAGTCATAGTGTAGCGGTAGAGTTAAGTGAGGTAAAAAAAGGAGTCTATCATATAAGTTTAACAGGAGATAGCGAGTGGCTAGCAAGTGCGAGTTATCCAGTAATATTAGACCCAACAGTAGCAACTACCTATACCCAAAGTAATATCCAAGAAAGCTATTGTGTACAAGCAAATCCCTTATCAACGCAGTATGGGGCGTATGAAAAAATGGCAGTCGGGATGGATGCAGCAGGGAAAAGGAATCGAGCAGTAGTCAGATTTGTAAGTTTACCAGCAATCAGTGATAGTAGAGCGATAATAACGAAAGGAACATTACGCTTAACTACATTTTCAGCGGGAGTAAATGTATTTAACAATAGTATAAGTGTGCATAAATTAAATACATCATGGTCAGAAAGCAGTGTAACGTGGAATAGTATTGGTTGGGGCAGTAATATAAGTGCAAATTTTGATGCAGGAGCGTTAGATAGTAAAACGATAACAGGGAATGGGCAGTATAACTTTGATATAACAAGTGCAGTAAAGAGTTGGTATGCAGCGCCTTCGAGTAATTATGGAGTAGTGTTAAAATACACAAGTGAAACAAGTAGTGGATCATTACGCAATATATGGTTTGCGACATCGGATTGGGTATATAAAACAAACGCAGATTACCCATATTTAAGTGTAGATTATATAGTAGATAGTAGTGCACCAACAGCAAGTATAAGTAGTCCGGCAAGCAATGCAGTGATCTTTGGAACGATGAATATTGCAGGGACAGCGACAGATAGTTATTTTAAGAATTATAGTTTACAGTATGGATTAGGAAGTTCACCAACGAGTTGGACAACGATCAAAACATCAACAACAGCAGTAAGTAATGGAACGTTAGGCAGTCTGGATGTAAGCACATTAAAAGATGGCACATATACGATAAAGTTAACAGTAACAGATACAGTTGGGAATGTGAGCACAGTGACACGTTCATTTATTAGACAACATGCGGCTTCGGATATCAAGATTACAAGTCCGATAGGGAATATCAACACCAAAGCGCCGATTAATGTATTGGGAACAGCGACGGATGACAATTTTTCAAGTTATACGCTAGATTATAAAGGAGTAACTTCAAGTAGTTGGATAACGTTAAAAACATCAACAAGTCCAGTAAGTAGCGGAGGAGTTTTGGGAGTAATTACGACCACAGGGTTAAGTGATGACAGTTATACCTTACGTTTACGCTTAACAGATAAAGCAGGCAACATTAGTGAAACAAGTCAAACATTTACGATAGATACAGTTGGACCTACAGTCACAACAAAACTAAAAGCTCGTAATGGAAACAGTACGATAATTCAAGTTATAACTAGTGATGCAAGCGGGGTAAATAGCGACCAGTTATATTATGGGTATGGATCATATCAGGCAAATGATACAATGCCAAGTAATGCAGTAAAAATAGAAGGTGACAGTTTTACAGTGACCGGTAAAGGCGTGTATACGATTTTTGTCCAAGATGCATTAGGAAATAAATCGGCAGAGGAAATAACAATAATGGATAGTATTTCTGTGGGAAACTACCATCAAAGTTATACAGATTTAACAGTCACATCGATTGGCTTTGAAATAGGGTTTAATCGCAGCTATGATTCATTGAATGTAGAAAGCGGAACATTTGGCAAAGGTTGGAGTTTTAGTTATTATGGCTATATCAGGGATGATTTGATCCAAAACGAGGATAAAATAGTTCATTTACCAGATGGAAGTAATGAGGTATTTAGCTATATTAATGAGCAGTATAAAGGATTAAACACAAGCAGCAAACTTCACAAAACAGCTAATGGCTATCAATTGATAACAGCAGAAAATATAACATATATTTTCAATACTCTAGGGCATTTAGTCTTAATAAGCGATGGGCATGGAAATAAAGTAGAGCTGGGAGTAAATGAAAAAGGCTATCCAACAAAAGTAATTGATAGCAACCATAGAGAATATACAATTGACTATACAAATGACTTAATTACAACGATCACAGATCCAGCAGGTAGAGTAATTAGTTATGAGTATAGTAATGGTTATTTAACAACACAGAAAAACGCTATGGGAGCGATAGTGAACCATTATGACTATGAAAATGGGTATTTGTCAGAGATAAAGAATGGGTTTGGGACAGTTATAACTCAAATCACATATTATGGTAATGGACAAGTAAAAAGTTTATCAGATGGTAAAAACACAACAAGTTATAGCTATGAAGTCAGTGAGAATGGCGATAAAGTTATAGTACAGAGCAGTGGTGAAGAGGTGAGTAGAAGCGGGTATGACAGCTATGGGCGCATTATCTATAGTAGTGATAAGCAAAGCACAATCTACGCTAATTTATTAGGAGATATTGCAAGTATTAAAAATGATGATGGCACATCAACAGTCTACCAATACGATGATAAAGGCAATCTAATAGCGGAAATATCGTATGATAAAGAGGGGAATGAGACTGAAAAGCAAAGTATTAGTTATGAGTATGTAGGAGATAGTATAAAAAAGATAACGTCAAAGACATCGGACAATTTAACAATCAATGAGTTTGACTTAAAAGGAAGTTTAGTAAAAAGTGAAGTGACAAAATATAATAGCGATGAAAGCATCGAGCATTATAGTAAAAATAGTTATATCTATAATGGAAATGGCACATTATCAAGTGTAGAAAGTATAGAACAACAAGGCAGTGACACAAGTAGTGAAAGTGTAAGTTATGTCTATAAGTGTGGATATCCAGTTAAAATAATCCACAAAAAGAATGGCACATTGGTGAGTGAAACCCACTTTGTGTATAATGTATTGGGTCAAGTAATATCACAAAGCAGTGATAATATCCATGTATCAATGATCTATGATAAATTAGGGAATGTGGTCTATCAAGAGATTGATAGCAATGGGGATCGAATACGCAGTAGAGCGGTGTATAATGAGCATGGCCAAATCATTCAAAAGATAGATACGACAGAGTACAGTGTTAAAGATGAACTTCTAAGATATGATGATGAGTATCTGGCAGTGAATGATGCGTATGGGAATAATGAAGTTGGGATAAAGTATCTGTATCAAGAAAATGGCGACATAAGTGAAGTCAAAGTTAGTAGTACAGTTGTGAATTATAATAGTGATAATAATATCACGAATGTAATAACAAAAAATAAAGAATTAGTCAATTATAGTTATCAAGCAAATAATAAGAATTTACTTGATACTGTGAAATATGGAAATGGCGCAACAATCAGTTATAGATATGATGACAAAGACAATATATTAAGTATTAGCGATGGAATATCGAACTATAGCTATAACTATGAAACAGTGACAAAAGAAGAAAATACAATAACGCGCTTAGCGAATAAAGTGATGAGCGATGGTTTAACTATTACTTTCAGCTATGACAGTGAAGATAACGTTAAAGTTAGCTATGTAAAAGGTGAGAGTGTAGTCTATAGTTATCAAGTAACAGGTGATAAGCTAGAGGAAGTAATAAATAGTGTTAGTTATGTGAGTGATTATAGCGATACAGAAGATGTGTTTAGCCAAGGCACAAGTAGTTTTAGTAAAACATATACCTATAACGCATCATCACAAGTAGCGAAAACAAATATCGCGGATAAGATAATTAAGAATAATACCTATAATAACCAAGGACAATTAACTGCACAAGGGACAGTAATCAAAGGTAACACCCAAACAAGCTCTTATACTTACGATGATCGTAGCAATATTAAAACGATAAGCAATGGCGCAAGTGAGCAATATGAGTATTATTATGATGGCAGTAATCAAGTAATCAGAGTGGATGATAAAGTCCAAGGTAAAACGTTTACCTATGAGTATGATAGGTATGGCAATATCTTACATAAGAAAACATACAGCTATAGTAAAGAAGCAGATTTATATAATGATAACTATTCAATAGTCTATTATGAATACGATAATCCTTTATTGCCTGATGCCGTAACGAGCTATAATGGCCAAAGTATTACTTATGATGAAATAGGCAATCCAAAAGAGTATTTAGGATATACAATGACATGGAGTATGGGTCGCCAACTATCAACATTAAGTAAAAGTGGAAATAGTAGTAGTTATAGTTATGATGATAATGGCATTCGTACAAGTAAAACAGTCAATGGAATAACAACCAATTACACAAACATTGAAGGACGTATCACCAGTGAAATAAATAGTACCAATATAATCTATTATCGCTATGATCATAATGACCAGTTAGTAGGATTTAATCTAAATGGCATAGAGTATTACTATAATGTAAATATCCAAGGAGATATAGTAGGTATCGTTGACTCTAGTGGTAGTGAGGTAGTATCATATAGTTATGATGTCTATGGTGTCACAACTTATATCACAGGGAGTTTAAAAGACACAGTAGGTAAACTCAATCCAATGAGATATCGAGGATATTATCTAGATAGTGAATCAAACTATTATTATTTACAAAGTAGATATTATGGTAGTGAAGTAGGAAGATTCATAAACAGTGATGAAGCAAGTTATATAGATACTGATACTTTAATGGGTCTTCATTTTCGGTCACAATCATGGGAATTTCCGCAAATTTGTCAAAGGTGTTTGATGAGGCGGATATTATCTAAAAGCTGATTTTGATCTAAATTATTATTGGTAATATAAAAAGATTAAGAATGTTTATACGCTTAATCTTTTTTTCTGATTGAATACTTACAACCACAATATGTTTGATTATAAAGATTGTATTTTTTTGTTAATTCTTGTTTTAAACCAATTCCATTATTCTTCTTAAAATCTGAATAAAAGTATTTTATATTTGGATATGATTTAGCGATTGAATTAGCTATTTCATTTATTTTTATACTTGGCTTTTGTCTACTGATTGTTAATACTGTACAGACATATTCATAACCATGATTATTTGCATATTCAAAAGTATCTCTTAAACGTAATCCATAACATATGCCACAGCGAATATTACCTTCGTAGTCATCAGGATACTTACCAATATATGTATCATAGGTATCTGGATCATATGGATGTTCAATGATTTTAATATCTTGATGATATTCTTTATTAAAAATAGTAATGAATTTCTCTAACTCTTCAAATCTTCTAGAGTATTCTTCGATAGGATAAATATTAGAGTTTGAGTAATAGATTGTGACATCGAAATATTGGTATAATTGCATAATCACAGCGGTATTACATGGTCCACAACAAGTATGTAATAATAAAGTGGGTTTTGACTCTAAATCTTTAACTTTATTAATCTCTTCGATTTGGAAGTTATAATATTGATTTTTACTCATTAGTAATAAACATACTATCGCCAAATGAGAAAAAGCGATAACTTTCTTCTACTGCTTCATGATAAGCTTCGAAGATATGTCTCTTATCATAGAAGGCACTAATCAACATTAATAAAGTAGATTTAGGTAAATGGAAGTTAGTAATTAAAGCGTTAATCGCTTTAAATTCGTAACCAGGATAGATGAAGATATTTGTATCTTCACAAGTCGCGGTAAACTTCCCATATTTGCTCATATTTGATTCTAGAGTTCTAGTACTGGTTGTTCCTACAGAAATAATTCTTCTGCCTTCTGATTTTGCTTTATTTAAGGCATCAGCTGCCTTTTGATCAATCATATAATATTCACTATGCATTGTATGTTCTAAAACATTATCCACTTTTACTGGTCTAAATGTACCTAAGCCAACATGTAGAGTGATATCAATTATTTCTACACCCATAGTTAGAATCTTTTCGACTAACTCATCAGTAAAGTGTAACCCAGCAGTTGGTGCTGCTGCGCTACCTTCTATCTTAGCATACACAGTTTGATAACGATTTTTATCGGTTAGTTTTTCAGTAATATATGGAGGTAGTGGCATATTCCCTAGCTCATCTAGTACTTCATAAAAAATGCCATCATAAACCATCTCGAAATTCCTGATACCTTCATCAAGAATTTCTGTACATTTAGCTTTCAGTTGACCATCACCAAAGGAGATAATCGTGTTAATTTTAACAACCTTGGCATTACCAACTAAACATTGCCAATGTTTAGTATCAATCTCTTTCAATAATAATAGTTCAACATGGGCACCGGTTTCTTCCTTAATCCCAAATAAGCGAGCTGGAATAACTTTGGAATTATTTCTAACTAACACGTCACCTTGTTTTAAATAAGATAAGATATCAAAGAAATGTTTGTGTTCTATTGTATGAGTATTTTTATGGAGCACCATAAGTTTTGAATCATCTCTTTTATCTAAAGGTGTTTGAGCGATAAGATGTTCGGGGAGTATAAAATCAAATTCTGATAGTTTCATTAGAACGCCCTCTTATAAACATCGCGTCCATATTTGTCTAAGAACTCTTCTTTAAAATCTGCTAAGCGATCATTTTGAATTGCTTCTCTAATATCTTCTGCTAGTTTTAATAGGAAGCGAACATTATGAATAGAAGCTAAACGCTTACCAAAGATTTCATCACATTTATTTAAGTGTTTTAGATATGCTCTACTATAATTTCTACAAGTATAGCAATCACAGTTTTCATCGATTGGTCTAAAATCTTCAGTGTATTTTTCATTGTTAATATTCATTCTTCCAGTAGAAGTCATCAACGCTCCATGACGGGCCACACGAGTTGGTAATACGCAGTCAAACATATCAATTCCTCTAATTGATCCTTCAATTAAATCAATTGGGTTCCCAACACCCATTAAGTAACGGGGCTTATCTTCAGGTAAGAATGGGATAGTATCGTCAATCATTTTATACATAACATCTTTTGGTTCACCTACTGACGTTCCTCCGATTGAATAACCTGGGAAGTCCATTTCTACTAGTGCTTTGGCACATTGTTCACGTAAGTCTGGGAATTCTCCACCTTGCACAATCCCAAATAACGCTTGGTTAGCAGTATTTGTGTGAACTTCTTTTCCACGTTTTGCCCAACGTACTGTTCTTTCCATAGACTTTTTCATATAGTCATGAGTACAAGGATATGGAGCACATTCATCAAAACTCATGATGATATCAGCTCCTAAGTTATTTTGAATACTAATCGCTTTTTCTGGTGATAAGAAAAGATTACTCCCATCCAAAATACTTTTAAAAGCAACTCCTTCTTCCGTGATTTTTCTAGTCTTAGATAGTGAGAAAACTTGGAAACCACCAGAATCTGTTAGCATTGGTCCTTTATAGTTCATAAACTTATGTAGTCCGCCAGCTTTTTTAACGATTTCATCACCAGGTCTTAACCATAAATGATAGGTATTGCTTAAAACTACTTGGCTTTTCATCTCATATAACTCTTCTGGGCTAACTCCCTTTACAGTAGCTAGCGTACCAACTGGCATAAACATTGGTGTCTCTACATCACCATGTGGAGTATGCAGTATCCCATATCTCGCTCCAGTTTGTTTACACACATGTTTTAATTCATACCATATTGCTTGTTGTTCCATAATATCACTCCATTTTCTTATCTATTCTACCACAAGTTAAGATAGAATGTATAAAAAATACCTTAATTAATGCTATAATTAAATGGAAAAAATAAACTGGAGGGAATGCAAATGAAAATTCCAAGTAAGGAAATTGCTATTGAGTTACTAGAAGAATCAGGAAAGATGTTTCCAGGATTATGGGTTGAACATAGTTATCTGACGGCACAGTGTGCACAAAAGATTGCATCGCTATGTGAGTTAAATGAGGATAGTGCGTATGTGTTAGGATTATTACATGATATTGGGCGTAGATTTGGAGCAGGCCATTTAAAACATGTTTATGCTGGATATACATATATGAATGAATTAGGCTATGAAGATGTAGCTAGAATTTGTTTAACTCACTCATTTCAACATCAAGATATTCATGCTTATTCTGGAAACATCGATATTGAACAAGACCAATATCAACTGTTAGAAGAGCATTTAAAATCCTTGCAATATGATGATTATGATCGTTTAATTCAACTTTGTGATGCTTTGGCTTTCCCTGGAGGAGTAGTTGCTATTGAAACAAGATTAATGGATGTAATTTTAAGATATGGGACGAATGAGTTAACTGCATTAAAGTATCGGGCAATATATGATTTAAAGAGATATTTTGAAAGTAAAATGAATATTAACGTTTATGAATTATTTGATGCTAATATAAGTGTTGATACTGTTATTAAATAAATACTGGTTATTTGGAGATAAATGAGTATAATTTGATTGGGAAGGAAGTGTAGTAATGTTAGAGATAAGAAGAGCAAAAGATGAAGATTTTCATAGATTTAGTTTAAAAGGTAGAGAAGCATTAATTCGTAGTACTGCCTATATTGCAGTTGATAATAACAAAATAGTTATGGAAGCTAATTTTCGCTATATGGGATTAACGCATGCCATGGTAGAATTTGAAGGTAAGGAAAATAAGAATATTCAAGATAAACTAATCCAAGAATTCTTATGGTTAAGTCCGTTTGTTAAATCTATATTTGTTGATGGAGATATGATTTTTAATGAAAATGCACGTGAAATAAAAAAAGTATTAATTGATGAATTAATACCTAATCAATATTCAATAGCACAAAGCAAGTATAATAATGTTAAGTCATGGTTATCAAGAGTAGAGGAATTAGTAGTAGGAGCATTTGAATATCAAAATAATTTCTATGTCATTGATGGGCATTCTCGTTTAAAAGCAGCTAAAGAACTGGGTATGAAGGAATGCTTTATTTATGAGGAACAGCAAACGCCATTCTTTGTTGAATTAATAGATTGGTGCAGAGAAAAGGGCGTTGCAAATATTGATGATGTAGTCATTAATCCAGATTCAGTACATCAAATAGAATGGATTGATCGTTGCCAAGAATATCTTAAGAAGCATGATTAAAAATGCTTTTTTTTCATATATTTAGCATGGTATAATATTGATAGGAGGAAAGGATTATGAAAAAGAAAAATCTGTTTATAATAAGTTGTCTTGCCATAGTAATCGTTGCTGTAAGTTATATTGCCATTAATAATAAAGAAGAACTTGATTCACGGTTCATAGATAATGCAGAGACTTTTTCGAATTTCGAATCATTAGAGTATGAAACTAACCTCGTAGGAAGTATGGCTGTAGAAAGGTATAAAACCAGAAATGTTTATTATACTTTTGTAGGTACAAGTAAAAATGAGTTGTATTATGCAGCCAATATTACGGATTGCATAAGCATGTGTAGTGATAGTACCTATTATACGGATGCTGTTTTTTCAATCCATACGGGAACTGGTATTGTTACTATGTTGAAAACTTTTGAGCCTGGAAGTAGAGTATACACTTGGAAACCATTGGAAAACTCAGTTTATGTCGTGGAAACGCGGCCAGTAGAGGATATAAATGGGGAACTTGTTTATTTAAATCAGCTATATTATTATGTAGATGATAAATATACTGAATTACATATGATTACTAGTGGTTATGGATTATCATCCTACCCAAATATTCATGTAGATATTTTTAAAGACAAAGTGTATATAATAAGTAATAGTTTTGATTATAATCACGAAGTTGGGGTTAAAGGAATAAAAGAATTTGGATCATACTTTGAAGTATATGATCAGTATAGCTATATGATTGAAAATTTCAGTAGCGAAGTTGCTTATAAGGATAATATTGATTCATTATATAATTATAAAGGTTCGTATATCAGGTCTTTTGACTTAACACATAATGATGAAATTATAAGTTATTTGGTTAAGAGCGAAGGGAAAACGGAAATTCATTATTATACTGGGCAAAAGGGATATAGTGAACAAACTGATGTGGACTATTTTAAAGATAAAAATGTTACTAAAATAGAAGTTGATCAAGACGTAGTTGGAGTTACGTTATTAGAAGATTACTTTATTCTGTATAAAGACATAGTAGAAGATGGTATTGTTGTTATAGGTCAAGAAGCCTATTATTTGCCAATAAACGCAGAAGATGGCGATGAAATGAAATATATTGGCGATGAAATTGGTTATGTGGTAAAGAGGGAAGGTAATGCTTTTATGTACATAGACTACTATGATAATGTAGGAATCTATGAGATTGTGCAGAATGAAATTAAAGGTGGATTGAAATCGAATAATAAAGATGAATATAGTATTTCAAGGATATATAATGATGGGAAATACTATGGATATCGATATGGAGAATATCTGGGCAATCAAGTGCAAATAAATCTCTATAGTTACGCTTTAAAACCACAATAAAGAGCAAGAAATTGCTCTTTTTTTGTATATAATGTATAGTTATGCAATTCGCTTCCATACTTAAATAGAGGTGTAAAACATGAGTAAATCAATTTGGAATAATGAAATTAAAGCAGTATATCCGAAATTAGAGCAGGATATATCAGTCAATGTAATAGTAGTTGGTGGTGGAATAGCTGGGATGAGTACAGCGTATAACTTAGTAAAAAACGGTTTAAAAGTAGCAGTCCTAGAGAAAGATGAAATCGGCAATAAAAATACTGGAACCACGACGGCTCAATTAACAGCACAACATGATTTAATCTATTCATATATTGATAAAGAGTTTGGTATAAACCAAGCTAAACTATATTTAGAAGCTCAGTTAGAAGCAATTCAAGATATTGTTGGAATATGTGATGAAGATAAGATAGATTGTGATTTAGAAATGGTTAACTCTTATATTTATACTAATGAAGAAAAACATATTAAGCTTATTAAACATGAATATGAAGTATTAAAGGAAATTGATTATGATGCCATATACACAAAAGAGTTAGAGACAAGTATTCCTATGAAAGCAGCAGTTGGGTTTAAAGATCAATATAATTTCCACCCCGTTAAATATATCCATGGTTTAGCTAAAAAAATAGCACAAAGTGATAGTGCGATATATGAAAATACGAGAGTTGTTGATTTTGAATATAAATATGGGAAACACATCGTAACTACTGCCAATGACAAAAAAGTGACAGCACCATTTTTGGTGATAGCAACAAGTAATCCAATCATAAATTTTCCTGGACTTTACTTTATGAAAGTTCATGATGAAAGATCGTATGTAGTATCTTTTTCTTCAAATAGCCCCATCAATGGTTCATTTAGTTCAATCGACAGCACAGCACATTACTTAAGAACTCAAAAAGGGAAAATAATGCTTGGTGGATATGAGCATCGTACTGGGGAAAAAGAAGATACTATGTTATACATGAATATGTTAAAAGAAGATGCCAGAAAAATGTTTGGTGAAGATATAAAGTTTGATTATGAATGGTCGGCTCAAGATGGTACCACTGTTGATGGATTACCATATATTGGTAATTATAGTCGAACACTTCATGGCGCTTATGTAATATGCGGATTCAATAAATGGGGAATGAGTAATAGTCAAGTAGCTGCCAATATTATATGTGATTTAATTCTTGATAGGCCAAATGATTATATGTCATTATTTAAGCCACAACGTTGTAAACCAATTACTTCATTTACTTCTTATTTGGAAATGGTAAAGTATTCTACCCTAGGTTTTATCGATAAACTTCACTTCCCATCGATAGGCATCGAAGATGTGCATGAAGATGAGGGTAAAGTGATTAGTTATAAAAACAAACGCGTGGGAGCTTATAGAGATAGCAAAGATCAACTACATTTAGTGGTTCCAAAGTGTAAACACTTAGGTTGTGAATTGGTATTTAATCCTTTAGAAAAAACATGGGATTGCCCATGCCATGCCTCAAGATATGATATTAATGGTAAAATGATTGATGGCCCATCAGTCCATGATTTAGATATAATAACATACGAGCATACACAAGATTAATCTTGTGTATTTTCATATTCTGCAAGAGGGGAATTTTACTTCGCTACTTTATGAAAAATGATATAATAAAGCTAAGTAGAAGTATATTTCATGATAATAGCAAAAAGGAGGAAAATGAATGAAGTATCTTAATGGGGGTTGGTTAATTCGCGATGGTTATGATGTGAAATATGGAGAAGAGATTTATGATGCTCGTATCAAAGATAATAAGTTAATTCTATATATGCCATTTAAGAAAATTACTCATAAAGGTGAAACATTAGATGGTGGAATGCTAACTTTGGAAGTATTTACACCAGCTAGCGATGTGGTTGGATTTAAACTATATAATCATAAGGGCAGTGTCAAGCATACACCTGAGTTTGAAATTAAGAAAGAAGAAGTTTTAGCGATAATTAAGGAAACAGTTGATGGATATACATTTCAGACAGGTGATACGTTGTTAACAATCAATAAAAATGATTTAGTAATCAAGTATTGTTATAAAGGTAAAATTCTTACAAAAAGTACATCAAGATCAAAAGCAGTTGTTTACGATGATTTAGGACAAGTGTATGTTAGTGATCAATGGGGTATTGATGTTGGTGAAAATATCTATGGGCTTGGAGAAAGATTTTCAAATTTTATTAAAAATGGACAAACAGTTGATATTTGGAATGAAGACGGTGGGACTGGCACAACACAAGCGTATAAAAATATTCCATTTTATGTAAGTAATAGAAATTACGGGGTCTTCGTTAATTATCCAGGTAAGGTAAGTTTTGAAGTTGGAAGTGAGAAAGTATCAAAGGTTCAATTTAGTGTGCCATGTCAAGAAATGGAATATTATATTATTGGAGGAGACAGCATTAAAGATGTTCTGCAAAAGTATACATGTATGACTGGAAAGCCAGCATTACCACCTGCTTGGTCATATGGATTGTGGTTAAGCACATCATTTTTAACAAACTATGATGAAGCGACAGTGAATTCATTTGTGGATGGCATGATTGAAAATGATATTCCTTTAGAAGTATTTCACTTTGACTGTTTATGGATGAAGGAATTTGAATGGTGTAATTTTGAGTGGGATGATCGTACCTTCCCAAATCCTGAACAAATGTTGAAAAGACTAAAAGATAAGGGGTTAAAAATATGCGTATGGATTAATCCTTATATTGGTCAAAAGTCTCCCTTGTTTGATGAAGGTTTGAAACATGGATACTTTATTAAAAGGGCAAACGGGGATGTATGGCAATGGGATAAATGGCAAGCCGGGTTAGCGGTTGTTGATTTTACCAATCCAGAAGCGATAAATTGGTATAATGGTCACTTAAAAAGATTGTTAGATATGGGAGTTGATTGTTTCAAGACTGACTTTGGAGAACGAATCCCAACAGATTGTATTTATTATGATGGCTCTGATCCATTTAAAATGCATAACTACTATGCATATTTATATAATAAAATTGTCTTTGAATTATTAATAGCAGAAAAAGGAAAAGAAGATGCAATAGTGTTCGCAAGGTCAGCTAGTGTTGGTTCGCAACAATTCCCAGTGCATTGGGGAGGAGATTGTACTTCAGATTATCCTTCCATGGCGGAATCATTAAGGGCTGGATTATCATTTGGATTGTCTGGGTTTGGCTATTGGAGTCATGATATTTCAGGATTTGAAGCTGGTGCAACGCCAGATTTATATAAGCGTTGGACACAGTTTGGATTATTATCGTCTCATAGTAGATATCATGGGAGCTGGGAATATAAAGTGCCTTGGCTATATGGTGAAGAAGCAGTAGAGGTCTCAAGAGAATTTACAAAAATGAAACTGCGCTTAATGCCATATTTACAAGCTCAATCCGTTTATACTGCTGCTACTGGAATTCCTATGATGAGAGCTATGGTTATGGAATTTGCGAATGATGAAGCAGTCAATGGCCTAGATAGGCAATACATGCTAGGTGATAATTTATTAGTAGCTCCAATCTTTAATGAAGATGGAGTGGGAATCTTCTATGTTCCTGAGTGTGGTGGGGCGTGGACAGACTATTTAACTGGAAAAAGATATAGTGCTGGTTGGTATGAAGAAACTTATGATTACCTGCATTTGCCATTACTAGTTAGACCAAATTCAATTGTTGTTGAAGGGTTTGATGATCGACATGCGGCATATGATTATGCTAATAAACCAACTATTAATGTATATGAGTTAATAGATAATGCTTATACAAAACTATATGATATTCATGGTAATCATATCGCAACAATTAGTGTTGAAAAAAGAGATGCTCAAGTAATTGTTGAGTTTGCTGGTATTAAAGAGGCAACACTGATAATGCATGGAATAACTCGAAAAGAGTATAAAGTAGTTGAGGGTAAAAATATTATTTAGTAGAAAACACACCGTTGAGGTGTGTTTTGTTTTATCAATAATTTAAAGTCATAACAAGAGGCAAGACCATTTATTGGTTAAACCCTCATATTATTAATTACTTTTTAGTATCTTTATTCTCTAATAATTCAGTTCTAACTTCCCGCCAAATGCTATTTGGAATATCTTCTAGCTGCATATCCATGCTACCAATACCGCGTTCTACACATCTTTGCAATGCAGTAGTCCAGTATGCTGATAGATATCCGTTGCCTGTTTCCAATGTTTTACAAACCATCATCATCCATTTAGAAGGGTATCTATATACCTTATGTTTTCTGACTTTCCTAATTAAGGCTTTTCGATCATAATCAACAACATGTCTAGTAATTATCCACTCTTCGCCAATTGATGTTGCAATGGCATAGTGTGCTCCAGGAGTCCCGTTATATGCAAGACCAGCAGAGTTTAAAATATATTTTTTAGTTCCTGGTTTTTCTGCTTCAAAATCGTAATGGAAATGACCTGAAACAACATATGGATGTTTTGGCCACTCTTCACGTTTGACACGATGGCGAATATAAATTGGTTTATAACCACGAAGGTTAATAACTAATTCATTTGGCATATTTGAAATATAGCCAAGATGCTGGATTAATAATGACTCAAATGTATAGAGTAAAGTTGCACTAGTATTACTAAAAGTCCAATTCCTATATTTCCCATTATAATGATCGATGATGTAATCTTCGCGATTCCCTTTAACTATCCAAGTTCGATATTTTCGTGATAGTTCCTGCATTTTAGTTAGTACTTCATTATGATATGGAAAATCAGTTATATAATCTCCTAAAAAAGCTATTCCATAAATTTCAGTTTTTTCTAATTCTTCAACAATTGCATTCAAGGCATCGATATTGCCATGAATATCCGAAATAAACGCTATTTTCATTTGTATCACCCGCAATCTATTATAGCAGTGTTTATAGCAAATTCGTACAAAATGTAAGAAAATAAGAGATGTTTGGTAATTTTCGTATAATAATGGAAATGTTTTTTCCTAAAATTATTCTAATTTCACATAAATGAGCAAGTAGAGCATGTAGAAATTTGTTGTAAATACTAAAAAGGGCTTGAGCCCTTTTTAGTAGATAAACTTAAATAAATCTCCATTAATCATGTAATCAAGCAAGAATATTTCTTCATCAACAATTCTTCCTACTTTATTTCTTGTGCCATCATTTTTCATATCTTTTAATACAATTTGAGTTTCACCATGGTAATGTCCTAAGTTATCATTAATAACTACAATATCACCTTTTGTGAAATATTCGCACTCAACTGGTCGAGGAGTAAATACTTCCTTTTTAAATTTCATTCTACCAGCACGATCACGAACCATGTAATCTGATTCATCACCCATATATAAGTGCATACCATTGCTATCAGTGTAAGCAGCTACTTCTTCAATTGGCGAAATATCTGGTTCCTTATTAACATTGAATAAGAACTTATATTTAGCGAATCCTGGCATCATATCTTCAACGTTGATTGCAGCCGCCATTGGGCCTAAGTCAATCTTATAATCGCAAGCAGCAATTATTGGCTTCATCGATTCAAACTCTTCTTTACTAGCAAAAGCATTACCAATAATGATTTCATCAACATTTTTACATGCAATCATATGCTTTAGCTGTAAAGCGATTGGCCAATCACGATGATCTTCAATTGTAGGTAACCCATCCGTTTGTAACCATGGACCATGAGTAGGGTGGTTTTGACTAGTAATAAACGCACCTACTTTTAATCCATTAGCTTTGTAATAGTTATTATTAGTCATGAATGGTTTTAATCCAATTCCAGTATAACGTTGTGGGAAAAAATTATGGCAAACAGTCATATTATCTCTATTGAAATCATATTTCAATACACTTTCAATAACTGGTTTCATTGCTGCGCTCATTTCAATTTTGATACCCTCTTTATTATTGATAAGAATAGCATCTTTCTCATTCATATAAGCCATATCCATACGAAGTTGATCTAGACCCATTTCTTTAAATACTGCTAGATTCTTTTCATCTGCACCTAGTAACTTAAATGTCATTGGGTTAACATCGCCATCAACTTCCATTCCGAATTCATGAGCAATAGTAGTCAATTTCTTGAAATATGCTACTACTTCCTCCTTTGTTCCTTCTACTGTAAATACGCTTGTGAACACTTTATTAAAACCGTTATCAGAAGCAAGTTTTAAATACGCTGTAATCTCTTCAATTGATTCCTTTTCAGGATAAACAGATACTCCAAATTTAAACATAATTTGTCCTCCTTATGTACAGTTATATTATAAGATAAATAATGATAAAAAAAAAGAAAATTAATAGCCTGCTCATAATAAAACCACACATAAGTGAAGTTTTATTCAATAGCTAATGGATATTTAAATTTGAAACTACTCTTATCAAAGCCATTTCTTTCATAAAAATCATGAGCTTTTAAACGAGTAAAGTTACTTGTTAATTCTATTACTTCACAGTTAAGGCTTGAAGCTAAGTTAATTGCATAATCTAACAAGGCTTTGCCATATCCTTGACTACGCAGTTTAGCTGTTACGACTAATTCTTCAATAGTCGCAACTAAGTGTTCATGATGAAGTTGGTAATCAATATTAACACTAATGAATCCCAGTATCAGATTATTATCTTGAAGTATTGAATAATGATTACGACTATCCGCTATTTTACTTTTAAACACGACTTCAAAATTGGAATAATTTATAGTTTCATCTTCAAGTTCACAAATAAGATTGTAAACATCTTTAATATCATGCTTGGTACATTCTCTTATAATCATTTGTATCCTCCGTTAATTTCAGCTTATTTCTATATACTCATTATAAAGAATTTAGACATCAAAATATTTACATAATATGAAAACAAAGCCTATTATGTTAGAAAAAAGTTTACAAAGAGAGTATAATTGATGGATATTATAAAAAAGAAGGAGGGAGAAAATGTTTAGTATTTTTAAGAAACTAGGGTGGTTTATTAAGCAGGAGCGCAAACGTTATATAGCGGTTGTGTTTGTAGCAGCGATATTAAACTTTTTAATGGTCCAACCAGCCAGTATTATTGGAAAGAGCTTAGACTTAATTGCTAATAATCAAATGACTGAAACAAAGTTGTGGACAACTATAGCGACACTTGTAGGGATTACGGCGATTATTTATGTCGGAATATTCTTGCGAAATGAATTATTATTTAATACAAGTTATAAACTGCAATATATTTTAAGGAATAACTTGATGAAGTATTTAACAGATATGGATGCTCATTATTTTAATGACCATCAAACTGGGGATTTAATGGCGGTAGCTACTGCGGATTTAAATGCCATTTGTATGGCGGTAGCTCAAATTGTGCGTCAATTATTAGACTCAAGTTTAATGATGGTATTTTTAATTAGTACTATGGCATTAACAGTTGATGGCAGATTAACAATCGTCGCGGTATTACCTCTTCCTTTTGCTTCATTTGCGATATATAAAATGATGAAGAGCTTACGAAAAATGTTTATTGAAGTCAGAGAGTCATTTGGGCAATTCAATAACACTGTACTTGAATCTGTAGCTGGAGTTCAAGTAGTACGTGCCTTTGTACAAGAAGAAAATGATGTAAAGAAGTTAAGAGCATCTGCACAAAATAACCTAGATAAAGAAATGAGAGCCTTAAAACTAGATGCTATGTTTGGACCAATGGTTCGTATGATATTTTCTATTTCATTGATTGCATCGATTTCATTTGGAGTATATCTAGTATTTAATGGACAAATTACACCAGGTGAATTAGTATCGTTTAATATCTTATTAGGGATGTTAAGACATCCAATGTGGGCTTCAGGAATGGTATTAAATCAATTACAAAGATCACAAGCAGCTTACGAACGTTATGAGCAGTTTACAACGATTCCACTAACTGTAGCTGAGCCTATTAACCCTGAACATATAAATCATATTGAAGAAATTAAATTTGAGGATTATACATTTACTTATCCAAAGACACCGTTAAATTCAATTTCAAATTTGAATTTAACAATAAAAGCTGGTCAAACAGTTGGTATTGTTGGAAAAACAGGATCTGGTAAAAGTACATTATTATTACAGATGTTAGGTTATTTTAAAAAAGGTGATGGAATACTTGAAATCAACAATATAAATGTTGATCACTTAAGCAAAAGGGAATTACGTGAGTTCTTTGCTTATATTCCTCAAGAGCATATTTTATTTTCAAAGACTGTACAAGAGAATATTGAATTTGGATTAAAAGAAAAACCAACTAAAGTACAATTAGATAAAGCGATTTTAATGGCTGATTTCTTGAAAGATATTGAGTTCTTAAAAGACGGATTAGATACGATGTGTGGAGAAGATGGAGCGATGCTTTCAGGTGGTCAAAAGCAACGTTTATCAATCGCTAGAGCATTCTTATCAGATCGTGAAGTGTTGTTGATGGATGACTCGTTGTCAGCGGTAGATGGGAAGACCGAAAAAACGATCCTTGAAAACTTGAAAGAAATCCGTGATGGTAAAACAACCATCATCGTTGCCCATCGTTTATCTGCTGTAGCTCACTCTGATTTTATCATCGTATTAGATGAAGGCAGAATTGTTGAGCAAGGTACACATGATGAATTGATTGCTAATGGTGGTTGGTATAAACGCCAATACGATAATCAAATATTGGGGGTGAGTGAATAATGAAAATATATAAAAGAATATTCGCTTACACATTAAAATTTAAGAAAACAATGATTGTATCGATTGTATTAATGATTGCTTCAATTTATTTAAACTTATTACCTACACAAATTACAATGACAATTCTTGATGATTATATCGGTGGTATTTCTAAACCATGGGTAGAGGTAAAAAGTAATTATGATGATGATATAGTTGAGTTAAAAGATATGTATCTTATCCCAGCTTCACAATATGATGAAGCGTCAAGTCTAAAAGTAAGTGATGTATCAGTATTTAAAGTAGATGGAGATTATTATTTGACTCATGAATTAGTAATTGAAGGTGAAGCGTCTGTTATTAGTTCTTCAAAGGTTCAAATAAAGAATAATGATGTTATAAAAACATATACAGTTGAGAAATTAACAAATAGTGAAGTACAAGGTTTATATGGATCTTTCACTAACCCAGTAATAATTGCGATTGCAGTACTTGCAGTATTCTATGCCTTAAATGCAATGCTTAACTTCTTTGTGCAATATTCATTCTCTAAATCAGCGATTAACTTAGTATCGCTGCTTAGAAAAGATATGTTTGATAAATTACAACGACTCCCAATTAATTACTTTCAAAATGAAGCTGATGGCCGAGTAGTATCGAAGATTACTAATGATACTGAAAGTGTTAGAGGATTGTATTCTTCAGTTATTTCAATCTTAATTGAAGGTGGGCTAGGATTTGTAATAATCTATGCAACAATGTTCTCGCTGAATCCGCAATTTGCTTTACTCATCTTAATATTATTACCATTAATTGCGGTATGGATTTCAACATATCGTAAAGTAAGTAATAGATATTCTCAGAAAATGAGAGCATTAAATTCGCAAATTAATGCGACAATTAATGAAAATATTAAGGGTATGAAAGTCATTCAAGCTTTCACACAAGAAAAGAAAATTCTTGATGAATTTGATAGTATCAATGGTGAATATAGAATGTATCGAAGTAAACAACTACGTTTAGACACTTTCCTTGGTGGACCAGTATTTGGATTATTAAGAAGAACATTCTTAATGTCAGTTGTATTATATTTTGGAACTAGAAATGTTTATTTTGGAGATATTGTTAGTTATGGTGCCATGTATGCCTTTGTTGATTACCTTGGTAAACTTATGGACCCAATTGACGTAATATTTGGTAATATTGAAGCATTAGAAGAAGCTTCAGTTTCAGCTGACCGAGTTTTTGAGTTCTTAGATTTGGATGAAGATAGTCTTGATTTAGAGTCTAGAGTAGATGCTTTTAAGGGAAAAGTAGCTTTCGAACATGTTAATTTTAGATATACGGATACAAGTCCCTATGTATTAAAAGATGTTTCATTTACTGCTTTACCAAAACAAACTATTGGGCTAGTTGGGCATACTGGATCAGGTAAAACAACAACGATGTCCTTATTAATGAGATTCTTCAACTATGAAGAAGGATCGATTAAAATTGATGGAATTGAGTTAAATTCAATGTCTAAACAAGCATTCCGCCGTCATGTGGGTATGGTACTTCAAAATCCAATTTTATTTGAAGGAACAATTCGTTCAAATATTTCTTTAAATGATGAACATGTTACAGATCACATGGTTGAAGATGCACTTAAGTCAATTGGTGCTGATAAGATATTAGCAAAGTATAAAAATGGAATTCATACTGAAATTACGAACATGGGTGATAATTTATCAACAGGTGAAAGACAATTACTGTCTTTTGCTAGAGCTATGTTATACGATCCAAGTATTCTAATACTAGATGAAGCAACAGCTAATATTGATACTGAAACCGAGCAAATGATTCAAAAAGCATTATTGGTCGCTAGTAAAGATAGAACGACATTCATTGTTGCCCATCGTCTATCAACAATCAAGCATGCTGACCGTATCATCGTATTAGATGGTGGTAAGATATTAGAACAAGGAACTCATGATGAGTTAATAGCTAACAAAGGTCAATATTATAAGATGTATTTATCTCAATCAATGAGTGATTAGCACGAAATATTTCGTGCTTTTTATTTTGAATGTTACGCTATATCAATTTGACTTAACTGGAATCATAATAGGTATTGAGTATCTGAAAACTAAATCAGGTGGGAAGTAAACAAATACATCTAGTATATCGCAACTTAATAGTAGTTTAAATATGAAGAAGTTGCTTTTTTAGATTATATATAATATTTTGTTGCCATAAAAATTCCTGATAATAGCGAAACCGTACCGTTGTAAGTACAGTGTTATTAGTAGTAATAATTACTTTTTTTACCATTATAATAGTTGCTATAAATTGCAATGAAAAATTTGTTTTTAGTATCATCTGAGAATGGCCGACTTTTTCTTAATATATTGCTTAATTATAACAAATATAACAAAAAAGCATCTATTGTTACTTTATTGTAGCGAAGTTGTAGCGGATGGGGGAGTAAAATATGAAATATAAAAGGAGATTTTAAAAATGAAAAGTAATAAATTATTATTAGTGTTCGCACTGGTGTTTTCTTTATTGGCCTCAGTAAAAAACACTAGTGCAGTAGATTATGAAGTCGGAGAAGAACTTTCAAGTGAATTCTATATCGATGCGAAGAATGCCAATGTTTATGGTGTCTATAAAGATGGAGAAAACACGGTCATCGTGGGCGACACTGTAGGAAGTGAAGCTGAAGTTGCTGGGTTTATTGATTCTGGAAGAACACCTGTAGATAGAGTTGCTGATGCATTTATATCAGTTTTTGATAAGGATGATAATTTAGTATTTGGTTACCGTTTTGGGGGATCAGGTGCCGATGTGTTTAAATCAGTGGTTAAGGTTGCTGATGGGTATATAGTTGTTGGAAAAACTTATTCAAATGATGCTGATTTAAGTGGTAGTGGGACTAAAGCGGGCTGGACAAACCCAATGGTAGTAAAGTTTACAAATGAAGGAACAGTTGGTTTTGTTAAGGCATATAATACGGATACGTATGAATCATCTGAGTTTAATTCAATTGTTGAATTAGATGATGGCTTTGCGATACTTGCAACAATGACAGATGGGTCGATGAATAAACGTGCGGTAAAGATGGATGATGAAGGAAACATTGATTTTGATACCTCAACTGGTAAAATGAAAAAAGGTAATGATTTAATAATCAAGACAACAAATGGTTTTGGAATGATTGTGCTTGAAGTTGATGATCAATGTCGTTATCGAGATTTTTCAGATGCATTTAGAATAAAAGAACAATTTGATGTATCAGATTTATATTACGATTCAGTGTTCGCTGCAGTAGAAACTGGAGAAGGAACAGTTGCAATATTGTATGGAGACATGCAAGATAGAATTACTGTAAAGGAATTTAGTATTATAGATGGGACAGTGCTTAATGAGTATTTCCTAGATATATTTTATCCTGATACAGCGTATTATAATTTTGCATTTGATTTAATAAAAGTAAAAGATGGGTTAGTTGTTACATATAATGATAAAGTTTCTGGTGTGATTACTCCAGTAGTTACAATGCTTGATAGTGATTTCGAAGAAGTTTTCACAACAAATATTTCGAAAAAGAACAGCGCAGATTATTCGTGGTTGGCTCAATCTTATGTAGTAGGTGATAATCTAATCATCTATCATTTCTATGAAGACGAGAACTTAAGTCTGAACAAGAGTGTAATCTATCTTGGCCCACAATCAGATGGTCTCAATGACCCGTTATTACCAGATACTGGTGAAAAAACGCTTAGTACATACTCATTATTGACAGCTACAATATTAATGGCAATTGTTTATAATGAAATAAGAAAAAAAGCACAAAAGAATTAGTTTGTTCAATTGTGATACAAAAGGATAATTCCTATTTTAAGCTAGATGTAAAAATGTAAATCAGTGGGAGTTTAAGACTATTGTGATTACAGTTCACCCCCACTAATATTGCAAACCTAGAGTTGATGGCACGAGAAATCGTGCCTTTTATTTTTATGTCCTATAGATTTATGTGATGCACAATGACAGAAGAGCTCATGCCTGATTAGTGAATGTAAAGAAACGTATTATGAGAATGTGTAATGGCAATTTAGAAATAAAAACAGAGAAAAAATCAGGACTAAGGTAACAGTAAAAGTACCTAAAAGAGATGGCATAAATGAGAATACTCGTAGTTGATGATGAAGAGTTGGCACTAAGTAGGACGACAAAAAAGATATTAGAAGTCTATCCATTTAAGAAAGAAACTGAGTTATTATCTTTTGCAAGAAAAACAATATGTGGCGTTGCTTTTTTAGATATTAGAATCCGATTAATGACTGGAATTAAATTAGGGGCTGAACTCAAGAAAATCAATCCAAACATCGATATCATCTTTGCAACAGCTTGAGAGGGATTTACGAAAAATTCTTTTACTGTGCATGCAAGTGGTTATATTTTGAAACCAGTAACTGTAGATGCAATTGCAGGGGAGTTTAAGAAGTCACGATTTGCTCTTGAAAAGTAAAGAATGAATCACAAATCCAATTCCAATGCTTTGGGAGATAAAGAAAATAATAAATCAATGCGTACTCAGTTTAGAAGTTTAATATTGGATTTGACGATGACATTAATAGAATATGGATTAGAGGATATCGTTTACCGCCGTCGTGGTGGAATTGCTATTTTGCCAGATAAGATAAAATGTGATTACTGTTATTACCTAGAAAAAAAAGAAGTCTAATCACACAAAATATGCTGGTGAATTCATGGCTCAATATAGTTGGGCAGAGTTTAGAAATGAATGGTTATGGAATGAATCAAGTTTTGAAAAACAGCGTCAATTTGATATTGTTTTATTTTACTAAGATATAAATTTTTCAAAATTTGAAAATAGTTTCACTGAATGAAAAAACTAAAAAAGTAATAGTTAATCGTGTATAATAGACATATTGTATACGATTAGGGGGTAAATTATGAACAAATTTGAAAGCAATTTGACAAGTGGAAGTGTTGCACGTAATTTAATTAAATTTAGTACACCATTTTTAATTTCAAATATTATACAAGCATTTTATTCAGTGGCAGATATGTTAATCGTGTCTTGGTTTAATGGGGCAGAGGCAGTATCTGGAGTTTCGAATGGTGGTCAAGTAACTATGTTAGTGGCGTCATTTGTTATTGGATTAACAGTAGCGGGGACAGTTCTAGTTGGACAATACTTTGGTGCTGGTAAAAAAGAAGAAGTTAAGAAAACAATTGGGACATTATTCTCTGTATTAATGTTGTTATCTGTATTCTTTACTGTTGTTATGATTATTGCATCTGGGCCAATATTAAAAATGATGAATGTGCCTGCAGAGTCTTTTGGACATGCACAGTCATATTTTAATATTTGCATGTTGGGTACATTCTTTATTTTTGGTTATAACGCGATCTCTTCAATTCTTAGAGGATTAGGAGATTCAAAGAGACCATTATATTTTGTAACTATTGCATGTGTTACTAACATTATTCTAGATGTTATCTTAGTTGGTCCTTTAGGAATGGGAGCTGCTGGGGCAGCAGTTGCAACTATAGTAGCTCAAGGAATTTCAATGCTATTATCTGTTGCATACTTAATGAGAAATGATTTTGTTTTTGATTTCAAAAAAGAAAGTTTCAAGATAGATCGTGAGAAAGCTAAATTGCTAATTAAGATGGGGATTCCATCATCAATTCAAAACATGGTTACGAGTGTATCGTTTATGTTAATGATGACACTAGTAAATGGTTATGGAGTTTATGCTTCGGCAGCGATGGGGATAGTAGGAAAGTTTAACAGTTTTGCAATATTACCAGCGATTGCCATGTCATCTTCAATTTCAAGTATGGCAGCACAAAATTTAGGGGCTGGGCTTCCTGAACGTGCCAAAGAAACAATGAAAGTTGGAATAAAAATAGCATTCCCAATTAGTGCGACATTCTTTATTGCTGCACTAGTTTTCCCAGAAGCAATACTTAGTATCTTCTCACAAGATGCTAGAGTTATAGAAGAAGGGTTACGCTATATTCGCACATTCTCGTTTGATTACTTAGTTGTACCATTTACATTCTGTATTAACGGATTAATTATGGGTGCTGGTCACACAACATTTACAATGATTAATAACATGGTTTCTGCAGTATTCTTAAGAATACCAGTTGCTGTAGTGTTTGGAAGTGTTCTGGGTTGGGGCTTAATGGGTATTGGTTTAGCAGCTCCAGTAGCATCAGGAGTAGCTGGAATAGCATGCTTCTGGTATTATAAAACAAATAAATGGCAAAAAATAAAATTAAGTGAAAAACAAGAAACACAAGAAGTCGCAGTAGTAGCAGCAGAATAGATTATTGCATTATTTATAAACTATAAGGATACCTTTAAATAGGTATCTTTTTTGCGATTTTGGTACAAATATCATGCATATTGGTCAAATATTATATTGAGTTGGTGGTTAATGCAATATTTATTGGTGCAGTATTCCTTATTGAAAAGAAAAAAAGATATAATTAAGTATTAGTTTATTATGATGGGCGGATTATCTATCCGCTCATTTTGATAACAATTAAGCTTCGCTATTTCTTTTGTAACTATTGACTTGCATTGCTTTTAAAAGCATAATAAATGTAAGAAGGTGATTTATATGGAATTTATTCGTTGCCAAATGTGTGGTGGTTCAATTGATGTTATTGATAATAAGGCAGTGTGCTCTAGTTGTGGCAAGATCTATACTAGAGAACAATATATTGCCTTAGGAGGAGTTTTAGAGCCACAAGCAGATGAGAGATTGGCTCTTGCAAAAAGTGCATGTGAATCAAAGAATAGGAAATTAGCTGAGCAATACTATAATAGTTATTTGAATGACTATCCTCGAGATCCAGAGGCATTGATGTTAAGAGGTAAATGTATTGGTGACCAATCCACATTGCTGAAAATAAGATTTACTGAAGCTCTAGCAGATATAAAGTCTGCAGTTGCTTTTCAACCTGACTACAATTTGCGATTTAATTACTATAAAGAAGCAAATGAAATGATGTTAGTATGGAGTAGAGGATTAGCGAACTTGATGCAAAAGCAATATGAATTGCCAATCTCGCTTGCCAATTTAGAATCCTTTGTTGCAACAATAAATCAAGGAGTTGAAGCAATAAGGGGATTGAAAGAGATAACAAGTAATGAAGAAAATAGTTATGAGCAGATGATGGTGCTAATGAACTATGAGTATTCGGTTGCTCTTAAAATGTGGGAAAAATATGCAGTAGGGGAGTATATGAGGGAATGGAATAAGAATAAATTTTACCCAATATTTCTTGATAAAGCCACAGTATGCCTGGCAATGATATCGCAAATAGTGGGAATGGCTAATATAAAAAGTAATGAATTAGCTGGCTTTTTTAAAGACTTAAAAACGATATGGGATGAATGTTATAGAACGTGTCCTAAGAAATGTCGTGTATATCTAGAGCATAGATTTTCTGAACTAGCAAAGTCATATTTAGAGATCGATGAAGATCTAACATTAGAAGAAGCATATAAAAGGACTAGTGATCGTTTTCAGTTAGCGATAGTTAGCTTAGAAAAAAACCTTTAATAGAATTTAATATGTTATAATTAACATCTAGTAGATAATAAATTAATTGCGTATGTACGGAAGGATTCCTTCCGTTTTTAGTTGATAAAAAATCCCTACTTCGATTAGTAGAGATTTAAGTACTATTTAATTGCTACACTAAACTTAGCACCACTAGCGCCACTGGCTCCAAAGTTAAATGTTGGGGCAACTTCTTCATCCTTCACACAATTATAGATACTATAGTCGTAGTTATTTACTGCTTCCATCACCGCATCAATGGCATCACAGAAAGCATCTTCATCATCATATGTACTCGATTTAAAACATAGCATATCACATTCTTCTAAATCAATCATCTCATATCTTTCAGGTAATTGTTTGCCATAATCAAGCGGAACTTCTATACCAGCAGCTATTCGAGATGTGCCCTCCTTTGTGAGTCTTATTGGCAAAGTAATTAATGCAGCAGTATCAAACTTTTCTTTAATACTATTTAATAATCCTTCCCAATCGCATCCGACTTCTTCACAGTATGAAAAGTAATCACTAGCGGAAAGACTTCGTAAAATAATCATTTTTCTTGCTTGTTTATGAATCTTTGAAACTGTAATTGTAAAATTGATTGTATTCATTGCGTAGTCCTCCTTAATTAATCGATAATAATTCTTAATAGGATAATAAGTGAGCATTGGAATTGGGGGTGTAGATTCTTTATATGATTGGGGTAAAATTTTAAATCTTTTAAAGAAAGCTCGTGAAAATCCATCGTGAGATTCATAGTAGTTTTGATAAGCCAAGTCAACTATTTTAACTTGCTTATCACGCAAATCAAGAGCAGCTTTGGTTAATTTTAAATCTCTAATATATTTTGCCGTACTGACACCTAATAACTCTTTAAATATCTTTAAGGCGTGATAATGACTATATCCTGATACAGCAGTTACTTCTTCAATAACGATATCATCTTTCAAATGATCAATAATATAGTCTTGCATGCGTTGAACTGCTACTATGTTGTCGTTTATTTCCATCTATTATCACCCTAGATATATTGTATACTAAGCAAATCTATAAATCTCGACTTTTTTTGCTATTTAAATTTTTATTTTTCAAAAAATGATAAAAATTAATACTAAAAAGTATGTATGTTATAATCAATGCAAAGGTGATATTATGAGAAAAATATATGTAATAGGTACTGTTGGGACTGGTAAAACAACATTAGCAAAACGGATTGCAACTGAGTATAATCTTAATCATTATGAGTTAGATAATATTGTTTGGAAGGCAGAAGATAGCAAAGAGATTAGGCGTGATGATAAAGAAGTGGAAGAATTATTTAATGGCTTGATTATGGGTAATGATTGGGTATTAGATGATGTAGGAAGACCAAGATTTAATAAGGCTTTAGATGTGGCTGATGTTATCATATATTTGGATATACCAAAACGAAAAAGAAATTATCAAATTTTAAAAAGATGGATTAAGCAAAATCTTAGGTTAGAAAATAGTAGATATAAACCTAGTGTTAGGATGCTAATCCAAATGTATAAGTGGAGTAGTCATGATGATAAAAAACGAGAAGAAGTATTGCTAAATCTTTATAAGTATCAAAACAAGGTAATAATAGTCAAAGATAATGATTTTGAAGGCATAAATAAGTTACTTTAGTTATAAAAGGCATATTAAACATAAATTAATATGTTTTTTTCATTTTACGTGCATATTTTCCCATATTTCATTGTAAGATATAACAACATTTTGTATAATTGTATTAAGAAGATAAAATATGAGAAATGTGGTGAGAATATGGCTGTATTTAAGTGTAAGATATGTGGTGGAGATTTAAGTATCGGAAATGAAAATGGCGTAGCTATTTGTGATTCTTGTGGTGTAAGACAGACATCGCCTAGTGTTAATGATGATATAATTGTTAATCTATATAATAGAGCTAATCATCATCGTTTAAATCATGAATTTGATAAAGCGATTGCGGTTTATGAGAGTATCTTAAATATGGATGCAACGCAAGCAGAGGCATATTGGGCTATTCTACTTTGTGAATATGGAATTGAATATGTAAAGGATGCGAAAACACATGTCTATCATATTACGAGTAATAGGACATCATATACATCAATATATGCCAATGAAAACTATAAAGGAGCATTAAAATATGCTAGCAATTATCAAAAGTCTATATATGAGAAAGATGCAGCAGAAATTGCCGATATTCAAAAGAGAGTATTAGAAATATCTAATAGAGAAAAATCTTATGATATCTTTATATGTTATAAGGAAAAAGATCAAAATGGTGATCGAACATATGATAGTGTACTAGCAGAGAGTATATATATTGAATTGATCAATGCGGGATATAGTGTCTTCTTTTCACGGATTTCATTGGAAGATAAAATCGGAATGCAATTTGAACCATATATCTTTGCAGCATTGAACAGTGCTAAAGTTATGATTGTCGTTGGTACAAAAAAAGAGTATCTAGAATCATCATGGGTGAGAAATGAGTGGTCGAGATTTTTAAGCATAGCTAAAACTAGTACAAATAAAACACTTATCCCAGTTTATCGAGATATGAGTCCATATGACTTTCCAGTAGAGTTCTCACATATTCAAGCTTTAGATATATCTAAGTTGGGCTTTATGCAAGATTTAGTGAGGGGAATTAGAAAAATTGTTGAAATAGATCAACCTAAGGAGCAATTTAGTTATTCGGAAGATATTAGAGCATTAGAAAGACGAATGTTTATTTTTCTAGAAGATAAAGAGTTTCAAGAAGCTAGACAATATAGTCGTAGAATTCTAGATATTGATCCTGAGAATGCCAAAGCATATACTGGGGCATTTATGTGTGATTTTAATTTGACGACTGAAGAACAAATATCAATGCTAGATAATCGTGAATATTTTAATGATAATGATTTTGTTAGAGCAGTGCATTTTGCAGATGTTAAATATAGAAAAGTATTGCTAGACTATAAGGAGACTGCATTTAAAACCATGTGGTTAGCTGAATCTAAAATCTCTTATGATAAAGCACGAATGCTAATGGTGTTTTGTGATCAAGGAGTAGATAAAGATGGATATAAGAAAGCATTAGAGATATTTTTAACAATTGAGGATTATGAGGATACTAGAGAGCAAATAAAAATATGTGAAGACTATCTTGAAGAACCAAGGTATTTTATAGCGAAACGCATGCTAGATGGAGCAGAAAAAAAAGATGATGCTTTGGCGGCATACAAAATATTTGAAGAGATTAAGGATTTTAGTGATAGTGAAGTATTACTGTTAAAATGTATTGATAAATATCAAGAGTTAGAATATTTAGAGATAGAAAATATATGTGATAATATTGTAAGTGCTAAAGACTATGAAAAATTAATCTATACTTATAAAAAGATGCCAACTTTTAATAATGATAATGAAGGTAAACATCGACAACGAGTGGATTTGAAGATTAAGGAAGTTGCAGATCGATTAAGTTTAGAAAGTGACAAAAGATCTATTGATATGGCAGTTTTGTTATATGAGTTAATTTTGTATACTAACTCTATGAATGTTATTAGTAATCTAAAAATAAAGAGTAAACGAATATTCTTAAGTAGATTAAAAAAGGTACTAATTATTTCAGCAGCGATAATGTCTGTATTGATAGTCCTCATAACTATGGGTAATCAAAAAGCGTTAGAGAGGAAAGAGAAAATATATATAGAGGCATGTGAGTTGTATAATAAAAAAGATTATGAGTTAGCGATTGCAAAGTTTGAGACTATATCTAATTATAAGGATACAGAAGAAAAGAAAGCAGCTGCATTAGAAATATTTAATGAGGATACTTATCAAAAAGCTGTAACTCTGATGAATTCTGGGCAACCTGGCCAAGCGGTAATGGAATTTAATAAAATTTTAGATTATAAGAAATCCAGTACATTAAAAAACTTGACGCTTGGAAGATTAATGGATGCAGTCCCAAAAAATGTGATTTCAATTGGGGTTGTGTCAGCAGCACTAACAAATGATGGTAAGATATTATATATCGATAGCGACAATAAGAGTAAAGTAAATATACCTTCATTAACTAATGTTGTTGGGACAAAGTATAATGAAAGTACAATATTTATTAAGTCTGATGGGAGTGTTGTTTCGACACTTTATTATATATCAGGTGTGGCTGAGTGGACTGATATAGTTGATGCGGCTATAGATTATAAAAGTGCATTAGGTGTTAAGTCTGATGGGACCATCATAATGGATGGCGATTTTTCCTTAACTTATAATATCCGCAAAGACACTTCAACATGGACAAATATAGTTTCCATTTTTGGTGATTCGTTTAGGGCAATTGGTTTAAAGAAAAATGGTAGAGTAGTGACAACAGGGCAAAATATTGATGGTGAACTAAATACTTGGGATTGGACTGATATCGTCAAAATAGACCGTGGGTCTTTCTTCACTGTAGGGTTAAAAAAAGATGGAACAGTAGTAGCCACTGGTAGAAATGATTATGGGCAAACTGAGGTATCCAGTTGGACTGATATAATTGATATTTCTGCTACGGGGGAACATTGTGTTGGTCTAAGAGCAGATGGAACAGTAGTAGCGGTTGGAAATAATTATAGTGGTGCAACACAGGTATCAAAATGGACGGATATAGTAGCTGTGTTTACTTATTATAATTTTACTGTTGGATTAAAATCGGATGGAACAGTTGTATATACTGGAAAAGATGAGTATGGCAGGTATGGGATAGCTGAGTGGTCTAACATCCGTACAACAAATATAGCGAATTAAGCAGTAACGAAAGGAGGATGCCTTATGAATAGAGATGCACAAAAAAGGCTAATGGTAGCATTTACTGATGAATTGCCAACATTACGAGCCAGGGTGCGAATATCTCAAGGAGAATTAGCGAATCGGATTGGTATATCTCGACAGACATATTCGCTAATTGAGAATAAGAAGCAACCTATGACTTGGGTTACATTTATGGCTTTATTAGCATTCTTTGGAAATAATGAAAAGTCATCCAGTATGTTAGAAGCTTTAGGTTTTTATAACGATCATGATTTTTTAGAATGTATTCAATACTTGAAATAATAGGAGGATAAGGGTATGGAAATAATTGATATAATTAAATATGAGGGTGATAATACAACATTTATTTGGAAGCATCCTGCAGAAGACTTTAATACGATGTCACAATTAATAGTTCATGAATCACAAGAGGTAATTTTCTTCTTAAATGGTCAAGCACTGGATACTTTTGGTCCTGGTAGACATACATTGGAAACACAAAACATTCCATTATTAAGTCAACACCTGAACTTAATTACTGGAGATAAAACACCATTCCATTGTGAGGTTTACTATATTAATAAAACCGAGCAAATGGCAATAAAATGGGGAACTGATAGTAGAGTGCAGTTTGTTGAACCAACTTATGGGTTCCCGCTAGAAATTGGTGCTTCTGGTGATATGAGTATTAGAGTAGAAAATAGTAGAAAACTATTGCTTAAGTTAGTGGGGACAGAAAACTTATTAACTCAAACTACTTTAACTACTTACTTTAGATCTATTTTAATGACTAGAGTTAAGACATATTTGGCACAAACAATTAAAGATAATAAAATCAATATATTTGAAATTGATGAAAATCTTAACATTATTTCTGATGCGCTAAAGTCAAAAATAAAAGATGACTTTATTGAATATGGTGTTGCATTAGAAAGATTCTTTGTTACAACAATAGTTAAGCCGGATGGCGAAAAGAATTATGAGAAATTCAAAGAATTGCATTTTAGAAAATATGCCGATATTCAAGAGGCAAAACTAAATCAAGAAGTTAGCGTTATACATCAACAAACTGAAGCACAAAAGAGAGTTATTGAGGCAGAAAGTATTGCTAAAAAACGTGCTGTTGAAGGATACACATATCAACAAGAACGTGGATTCGATGTAGCTGAGAAAGTAGCAGACAATGAGGCAACTGGTCAATTCACAAATATGGGAGTTGGATTAGGAACAATGGCTGGGGTTGGTGCTAGTGTTGGTTCAATGGTAGGTGGAGCTGTTAATAATACAATGCAACAAGCAACTCCAGTTAATAACTATTGTGCAAATTGTGGAACTCAATTATCGGCAGGTGCTGTCTTCTGTGAAGAATGTGGGACTCCAGTTACTGCGCAACCAAGTTGTACTAGTTGTGGATATATATTCAATAAACCAGGGAAGTTCTGCCCAAAATGTGGAACAAAGAGAGGGGAGTAATTATGTTAAAAAAATATGGGAAGTATGCGGTTAGTATTTATGCATCTTATGTATTAATATTTAATGCGATAGCATTCTTACTTCCAACGACAAAAACGGCAACTTTTTGGATTGGTTATGGATTCACTATGTTAGCTTATGCTATGCAACTTGGAGTATATTATTTTACGTATGGTAAAGTAAAAACTACTAAGGAGGCTTATTTTGCGACAACTGTTGCTAACTACGCGTTCAGTCATATGAATACCCAAGTATTATTTGGTATTATTTGTATATTCTTTAGTCAAATTCCAGTTAAGTATGCTTTATTTGGAAGTATATTAATATTTGCATTAGGTCTATTAGCAGTATCAAAAGCAATGCTAGGGACTAAAATCGTATCTGATATTGATACAAAGGTAAAGATTAAGACTTATTATATGAGGTCATTAATTATTGATCTGCAAAAATTACTTGCTGAAGCTGAAGGATACGAAACTTATGAGGAAGTAAGAAAAGTATTGGAAACAGTAAAATATAGTGATCCAATGAACAATGAGGCATTAGTTCATTTGGAGGAAAAGATATCTGATCAATATGAGGAGTTAGTAATTGCGGTAGAAAAGAATAATGTAGTTAAAGTTAGGGAATTGTGTAGAGAAATAAATATATTATTTGTAGAAAGAAATAATAAATTGAAACTTTTAAAATAATCAGGTTTTGGTGTCTCATAATTTGGGACACCTTTTAAGTTTAGTGTTATAATTGTATTATTAGAATACTAAATCAAGCATTTTTGAAAATTGGTCATTATTAGGTGTCTAAGAATAATAGATAGAAAAGTGCAACTAATACCTAAATTATTATGTAAGAATTGTGAATAATTAGCAAGGAGGGTTCATTATGCAAATGCCAGAAGAGTTGGATAATAATTTAATTGCACCTTGTGGTGTTAATTGTGCCACATGTATGGCCTATTTAAGGAATAGAAACAAATGCTATGGATGTAATGGCAATAATGATAATAAGCCTTATCATTGCATTAAGTGCAGAGTAAAGTTATGTGAGAAAAGGCTAGATAATCAGTATCAATATTGCTATCAATGCGAGAAGAAGTGTCAACGATTAAAATTGCTAGATAAAAGGTATATCAAGAACTACCAAGTTAGCTTATTAGAGAATCTAGATATGATTAAGAAGAATGGGCTTGATAAATTTTTAGAAATGGAAAAAAACAGGTGGACTTGCGCATATTGTGGGGGTGTCATTTGTCAGCATACTGGTGTTTGTAGTGAGTGCAAGAAACTAATAATGGAGGACTAAACATGAATAGTAAGATTGTAAAGTTAAATGAAAATGAAATTATGAAAACTCATAAAAATGAACACGATGAGTATGAGTATTATAAAAGAGAGATTACGAAAAGAAATGAATTTAATCAATGCTATATTTGTATATATGATATACCACCACTGAAATCAGCCTACCCATATCATTATCATACAAATAATACAGAAGCATTCTATGTATTAAGTGGAGAAGGTGTTATATTCACAGAAGATGGTGAGAAGATAGTGAAGAAAGGTGATATCGTGGTATTCCCGCCTAATAAAGTTGGAGCCCATAAAATGACAAACACCTCTTTAACTGAGGTGTTAAGTTATATTGATTTTGATACACAAAATTCTCCAGATGTAGTACGATACCCAGATTCTAATAAAGTAGGTATTATCATTCAGAATGAATCTAGTGAGTTCTATGTTGAAAACACGAAAGTAGATTACTACAAGGGAGAATAATTAGTGGATTGTGAAGAAAGAATGATTTGAGTGGATTCCTTTATTTGTGCATGTACTGCGTTGGTTGTGGGAGGATATATCTAAATTAGCAGTGAAGATTATGTGAAGAAGATAGATAATCTTCTTTTTATTTTCAAAAAATGTAAAGGTTTTCATTTTTCGATATTACAAATAAAAATATAGTGCTATAATTATATGGTATAGGAGGAATTTAAATGGAACATTTAAAATTAAAACCATTCCCAAAAGATTTCTTTTGGGGAGCTAGTACATCTGCTTATCAAGTAGAAGGTGCTTACAATGAAGATGGGAAAGGATTATCAGTACAAGACGTAATGAAAATTCCTGGAAATATCACAGACTTTAAAGTATGTAGTGATCATTATCATCACTATAAAGAAGACGTTGCCTTAATGGCAGAAATGGGATTCACAGAATATCGTTTCTCAATTGGATGGCCTAGAATCATTCCTGATGGAGATGGTGAAGTAAATCCAAAAGGTATTGAATTCTACAACAACTTAATAAATGAATTATTAAAATATAATATTACACCTGTTATTACGCTATACCATTTTGATTTACCTTTAGCGTTAGAAGAAAAATATGGGGGATGGAGAAGTAGACAATGTATCGCTGATTTTGAAAGATACTGTCGAGTATGTTTTGAAAACTTTGGTGATAGAGTTAAATATTTCTTAACTATTAATGAACAAAATATGATGATTATCTATGATATGGCTGGAGCTGGAGAAGACCAAAAAGCTAAGTATCAAATGAATCATAATATGTTAGTAGCGCAAGCTAAAGCGATGATTGCATGTCATGAAATGGTTGATGGTGGGAAAATTGCTCCTGCACCAAATATCGTGTGTGTATATCCTGCAACTGCTGATCCTAAAGATAATCTTGCAGCGATGGATTATGATCAGTTAAGAAATAGAAATTATTTAGATGTAGCTGTATTTGGAAAATATCCAGAAGCATTCTTTGAATATTTAGTTCAACGTGGATGGGCTCCAGATATTGAAGATGGAGATATGGATATATTAGCAGCTGGTAAACCAGACTTTATTGCATTTAACTATTATGGTGGAACTACTGTTTCTGCTTGTTCAATGGAAGAAGGATTAAAAATCAAAGCTAAAGCTGGTGGAATTAGTATCGCAAACATGGGTGACATTGATATGTCTAAGATCACTAGAGAAGTCATGGAAGGATTTATGACTGCAATGGTAACTGAACCTGGAATCTCTAAAGGGGCAAAAAATGGATATCAAGAACAAACTTCATATGGTATGGAAATTGACCCAGTAGGACTAAGAGTAACTTTACGTCAATTATGGGAAAGATATAATCTACCATTACTAATTACTGAAAATGGTTGTGGTGTTCCTGATACATTAGAAGAAGGCGATAAAGTACATGATAGTTATCGTATTGATTATTTAAGAAAACATATTGCTGCTTGCCGTGAAGCAATTACTGATGGAGTAAACTTAATTGGCTATTCTCCATGGTCAGCAATCGATTTAATTAGTACTCATCAAGGATGTACAAAACGCTATGGTTTTGTATATGTAAATCGTGATGAACATGATTTAAAAGATTTAAGAAGAATTAGAAAAGATTCGTTCTTCTGGTATAAGAAAGTTATTTCTACAAACGGAGAAAACTTAGAAGATTAATGCTATTAAAGGGATACGATGTATCCCTCAGACTGTTGACAAAGTATTGAGGTACTTTGTCTTTTTTTATACAGTGATAAAAGGATATTTGATATAATATAGATAGGTGATAACTATGATTTCTAAACATTCTAATGCGAATAAAAAAACGATGCAGATGGTTGAT
>JAVBUP010000051.1:0-22346 GCA_031555175.1 Coprobacillaceae bacterium | reverse complement strand
TCAACCATCTGCATCGTTTTTTTATTCGCATTAGAATGTTTAGAAATCATAGTTATCACCTATCTATATTATATCAAATATCCTTTTATCACTGTATAAAAAAAGACAAAGTACCTCAATACTTTGTCAACAGTCTGAACATATAAGATTATGTCTTATATGTTTAGTAATATTTATTATTGACCATTAACTATCTTAGTATTATAGAAGACTGATTTCTTTGACAACTCTTCATTTAGATAAGAGATATCATATTTATCCATTAATGTTAATTCATCTGAGAAAAGGTTGGTTCCTAAGCCAAGACGATTCCCCTCAATCTTTGCTCCAAGACCACCAATGATAGTTGGGAAAATATCAAGTGTGCTGAATTTTCTATTAGTAGTATTTGTAGTTGTAGCAAACGGGTTAATAAATGCATTATAAGCAGTACGATTATAGCTTGAGTCAATATTTTTAACAAATGATTCATTCATTGTAAGATGATCTCCAACTACTACAATCATAGTATCTTTATAAAATGGTTGCTCTTGAGCCCACGCAATGAATTTAGATACTTGCGAATCAGAGAAGGAAATTACATTAGCATATTGATTACTATAAGGCTGAGGATTATTTTCATCTACATACCCTTCAGGAAAGTGAGTATCTACTGTTAACATTGTAAAGTTAAATGGTGCATCTTCTTGTGATAGTAAAGTGACTTGTTCTTTAGCAAATTCAAATAGTTTTTCATCCTCATAGCCCCAGAAGACATCATAATTACTAGGGATATGACCAGTTTCTTTTGCGCTGCCGTAATCAAATATTTGGTAATTACCATGTGTTTTGAAATAATTCAAGCGTCCACCAAAAGCTGCATTTGATCCACACATAAACATTTGATTATAGCCTTCATTCTCTAAGATATCTCCTAAGCTATATGCTCCAGGTAAATAGCCAGATTTTGATGATTCATCGACTTCATTATTTTCAAATGTTAGCTTTAGAGGAATACCAGAGTTTTGGGCTAATATCGCGGCCATAGTCCAAGTAGTATTAGTTAGTGTAGTAGCTCCATTTAGTAAATTTGTTTGTGAGAAACTAGTATTATTTTTTGCTATTTTCGTTAGTTCAGGAATATAGTTTATTTCATATGCTCCACCATGTTCAGTTGAAGCGAATGAACTTTCCATTGATTCTAAATAGATAAGAATTAAATTTTTCTTTTCTGTTGGAAATGTTATATCAATTGTAGAACCATCAACATAATTTTCTTCTAAGAACGTAGAGGGATTTAATTGAAAGCGAATTGCATCAATAATATCATATTGCTTAAATCCCACAACTAATGTGATAGCAAAGAAGCATAATGAGAATGATAAATAATATTTTTTTACAAAGCCAGCTAAATTCATTACGAATCTAACTGCTTTGTTTTTTATTTTCTCAACTTTTTCTTTAGCATACATCCATACTGGAATGTGGACTATAATTGAACTAACAACTATTGGTATAAAAGCTTGCCATATGAACCTTAATAATGTTGAATTATCTGCACCTTCTTGAGGAGAAGTTAATACTAGCAAGCATTGTTCTATTGATAGATGACCAAATTCTCGTAAAAGCCAATATGTTCCAATCCCAATAAATATACATGTAAATATAAGGATAAAACCAATGACTTGTTTTAGTTTATTTTTATTCATAAAAGTACTCCTTTTAAAAACTTTGTTCGCTAAATTATAACATATTTATTAATGAAGTGAAACGCATAAAAAAAAGGTGCAGGCACCTTTTACATATATTGTTTCATGAATTTTGATAATTCAATTAGACTATCTTCAGCTTGAGGAGCTTTACCAACTTCATCAAGGAAGGCATGCCCAATACCTTTATAAATAATAGCTTTATATGGAACTTTTGCATCCGCTAATTTATGAGCAAATGCTTTACATTCAAAGAATAAGAAATCATGGCTACCTACCATTAATAGTGTTGGGCACAATCCAGTTAAGTCGGCATAGTATGGCGATAAATAAGGATTCTCGACATCTTTGATTCCAAGGAAATCACCCATTGACATAGATCCCATCATCGACATCATAGGTAATACATATTTTTCATACTTTGGAGCAATATCCAATTTTGAAGTTTTTGGGTGATAATATTTGTCTTCTTTTCCACACATATTTACAGTTGGGTAATAAGGAACAACTACCTTAACCATATTCTTGCCAGCTTCTTTATCTTTTATAGCACAGTATAAACATAAGTTACCGCCAGCACTATCACCAGAAACAGCTATTCTTTCTTTATTCCCACCATATCTTTCTATGTTCTCATAAATCCATAATAGTGCATTATAGCAATCATCGTGTCCTGCAGGATATGGGTTTTCTGGAGCTAAGCGATAATCAATCGATACGACAATCGCATTATGCATATCAGTAAACATTTTACATGCTTGTTCTACTACGCCATGATGACCAGCGAAGAATCCCCCTCCATGAATATAGTATAAAACATCGTTATTATTTATTTCTTTTGGAAAGTAAATATATAATGTAACATTTTCATCCATTTGAACTGTTTCAATACGCATATCATCTCTAGTTACAGGAATACTTTTTACCCCATTAAACATTGGCCTAAGATTGAGTACATTACTAAACATTTCTTGCATTTTCTTTTTAGGCATAAACTTCATCATTAAGTTTGTTTTCTTACTATTTTTATAGACTCTAGGGTCCATAGCACCTTCTTCATTTGAATCTGGAATTGGTTTATATGTAATCACAACTCCATCTTCTTCAACATCTTTTTGATTGTTTTGTAATACATCAACTAAATTTTGACTATATTTCTTTTTTTCCATTATGATACCTCCTAAATACAGTATAGCAAACATCATAATTTAGATAAATGATTTTGAAAAAATAGTGCAAAAAATTACCTAAATAAGGAGAAAAATTGCCTAAAGTAGTCTTGTCGAATAAAATGTGATAAAGTGCAACAAAAGTGCAACAACATTTAATTGAAAGGGCTTGTAAAAAGTATACGTAGTGTTATAATCGATGTAGGTGATATATATGAAAAGGAAAATAATACTTTGTTTTGGAATCATGATTACAATGGTTTTATTTGTAGCATGTGGTAGTAGTAAAGAACATACAATTACAAAAGATGGAACTTATGAATATAGTGATAAGTACGAAACAATTGTAATCGAATCAGCTAATGTAATATTAGAAAACACAACTGCCAAAAACATTCTTATAGGTGATAAAGTTGGTGATGGAGATGTTGCTTTAGATAATATCACTGTGACAGAAAACTTAGAAGTATATGGCGGAGGGGAAAATTCTGTACATATAAAAAATAGTAAAGTTAAAAATTTAGTAGCTGGTAGAGAAGATAAAAATAACCGTGTTGTAATTGAAGAAGGAAGTAAAGTGACTTCCCTTAAAACAATTAACTTTGCAATTATTGAGATTTATGAAAGTGTAGATACTATTGAGTTAGGTGGTAGCCCAACAGTAGCTATCAAGGAAAATGCAACTATTGGAGATTTAACAGTTAATAGCGATGCGAAAAATGCTCATATTACAGTAGAGGGTGGACTTACTGATTTAGCGATTAAGTCTGGAGCTATTGACACTGTAGTTGTTATTAGCGGAACTACTGATAACTTAGTTATTGAAGAAGGGGCGATGGCGCTTTCAATAGATGTTAATGGTGAAGTTGGCAGAGTAGATGTGAAAGATAATGCAGTTATAAGTAGTTTAGAGATCGCTGGGAAAGTATTAAATGTTGCTATTGCCAGTTTGGCAACAACAGAGAGTATTCAATTAACTGGTGTAATTACGACTTTACATATAGAAGCAGCAGTAGCTATTAGCGGTTCTGGAACGATTATGGCGGTTCAATCAGAAAATGAAAATGCGAAATCTAATATTGCAAGCACTATTTATATTGCTGAAGATATTCCAGTAATGCCAACTTATCTGAGAATGCCAACATTATCAATTGCAGGTAATATCTTAAGTTGGGATAGAATAGATCATGCAAGTAGTTACGCAATCTATGTAAATGGTAAGAAGGTAAGTACAGTTGCTACTACTTCATTAGATATATCTAGTTATTTAGTTGTAGGAACAAATAATATTCAAATTAAGGCTTTAACAGTTGAGAATGGATATCAAGATTCTGATTATAGTAATAAAGTTACTAAGACAGTAGTTGCAGAAAAAACTTATAGTATAACTTTTAATACTAATGGCGGGACTGCAATACCAACGCAAACTATAAAAGAAACAGTAAATACAGTTAAGCCAAGTAATCCAACAAAAGCAGGATATACGTTTGCAGGATGGTATACTAGTGATGCTTATACAACAGAATATAGTTTTGGTAATAAGCTAAGTGCTAATGTTACTGTTTATGCTAAGTGGTTAGAAGCTTGGAATGGAACATCTGTAAGCTATACATGGTATGGAGACGGCACTGCCTCGAAGTTTGTAATTTCTAACGCTTCGGAATTAGCTGGGTTTAGAAATATAGTAAATGGGGTAGCACCAAGCATTAGTCAGGATAGCTTTGTTGGCAAAACAATAGAGTTAAGTGAGAATATTGATTTAAATGCTAAGAACTGGACTTATATTGGAACTGGCTCTTATGAGTTTAAAGGTACATTTGATGGACAAAATAAGACTATTATGAATTTAAGCATTAAAAACTCTATTAAGGATTATGGCGGGTTATTTAGGTCTGTGACAAATGCCAATTTGAAAAATATTGGTTTTGCAAAAGTAGATATTGAAGTCACTGGCTGGGTTGGAACTCTTACTGGATTAGCACGCAATTCAACTATTTCGAATATAACTATCATAGATGGAGAGATAAAAGCTAGTGGAGATCTTACATCTGTATCAGGGATAGTTGAGTATTTACAAAGTTCGACGATGACAGATGTAACTAATGGAGCAAATGTTACAATTACAAATGCTCAGCCATTTGTATTAGCAGCGGGAATAAGTAGCGAAGTGAATGGTTCGATTATTGAGAGGGCGACTAATAATGGGAATGTTAGCATAACATTTGGTAGTCATGCATCTGAGACAGATATTAGTTATGCGGCTGGAATTGCGGCATATATGAAGCATACTTCTACAATCAAGGAATCAGTAAATAACGGAACAATAACGTTCATATCAGAAAGAGTATCTATGGCTGGTGGAATTGTTGGATATATGTGGTACGATATTGCAAGTGTTGAAACAATAGATGGGTGTACTAATAATGGTAATATTATAGTAAGTGGTGCAGACTCTTTTGTTGGTGGTATCGTGGCACAAGCGTACACATGGCCTATAACTAACTTATTTGTTGTAAAGAATAACTTGAATACTGGTAACTTAGAGTTAACTTTGAAAGCTAGTGTTAAAGGGATTACTTCTGCTATGGGAGGAATTATAGGTTGGTGTGGTAAACCAGAAAGTTTAACGGCGACAGGTAATGTTAACTCTGGTACAATAACTCATACAGGACCAGCGTTAGATACTAATGGAAATTCCCTTTATGGTAACTTTATAAAGTAATACTTTTAAGGAAGTAAATATTTACTTCCTTTTTTTACGTTCATTTTACAATAGTTACTCAATAGATTTTACAGAGCTAGTATAGAATATGCGTGTAAAGTGAAAGATAAGAGAAAAGGGGTAGACAATTATATGAAAAAATTACTTAGTAGTTTATTATGTGTTGCTTTATTAGTAAGTGTAGTAGGATGTGGTGAGAAGTCATTTTCTTACTCAGATGGAATTAATGTAATCTCTAGGGAAGCTGGTTCTGGAACAAGAGGAGCATTCATTGAGTTGTTTGGAGTTGAAGAGAAAGATGCTAGTGGTAATAAAGTAGATAAGACATCAGAAGATGCTACAGTATTAAGTAAAACTGGGGTAGTTATTACAACAGTAGAACAAGATTTATATTCAATTGGATATGTATCAACTGGTTCATTAAGTGATTCAGTAAAAGCGGTTAAGATTGATGGAGCTGAGGCTACTACAGCAAATATCAAAAATGGATCTTATGCAATCTCAAGACCATTCAATATTGCTGTAAGTGGAGAAGCTACAGGAGTTGCTAAAGACTTCATTGATTATATTCTATCAAAAGAAGGTCAAGAAGTAGTATCTGGCAAATATATTGCAATTGATGATAACGCTACTGCTTATGCAGGAAACAGACCATCAGGAAAAATTACAGTTGCTGGATCAAGTTCAGTATCACCATTAATGCAAGAATTAATTGATGCATATAAAGTTATTAACCCAAATGCAACAATTGATTTACAAGAAACAGATTCAACTTCAGGTATGACAAGTGCTATTGATGGATCAGCGCAAATTGGAATGGCTAGTCGTGACTTAAAAGAAAGTGAATTGGCTAAATTAACATCAATTACTATTGCTTTAGATGGTATTGCAGTAATTGTTAATAAAGAAAATCCAATTGATAACTTAACAAAAGAAGAAGTTAAGGCGATATTCACAGGTGTTACTACAACTTGGGAAAGCTTTGAAAAATAGAATTAATTAGGCCAGGACTCCTGGCCTATATGAGTTTGGAGGTATTCAATATGGGAAGAAAATTTAAGGAAAAATTTATGCAGAACATCTTTTTAATTTCAGCTTTAACATCTATTCTTGCTGTTGGATTAATATGTGTGTTTTTATTTGTGAATGGCGTTCCTGCAATGTCTAAAATAGGTTTATTTGATTTCATTTTAGGTAAGAGTTGGAAGCCGGCAGATGTTCCGGCATCATATGGAATTTTGCCTATGATAATGGGTAGTTTGTTAGTTACATTTGGAGCAATTCTAATTGGAGTTCCAATTGGAATACTAACGGCAGTTTTCATGGCTAAAATGTGTCCAAAACCATTATATAAAGTGTTGAAACCAGGTTTAGAATTATTATCTGGAATACCATCAGTAGTATATGGTTTCTTTGGAGTTATGGTTTTAGTACCATTGATAAGAAATATCTTTGGTGGAACTGGAATGAGTATACTAACGGCTTCAATACTTTTAGGAATTATGATTTTACCAACAATAATTGGTGTATCTGAAACATCAATTAGAGCGGTACCTGATTCATATTATGAAGGGGCATTAGCGCTGGGTGCTAGCCATAATCGTTCAGTATTTTATGCAGTATTACCAGCTGCAAAATCTGGAATTATAGCTGGTGTTGTACTTGGTATTGGTAGAGCAGTTGGGGAAACGATGGCAGTGATGATGGTAGCGGGAAATCAATCGAGAATGCCAGCAGGAATCCTTAAAGGTATAAGTACTCTTACTTCAGTCATTGGACTAGAAATGGGGTATGCAGCTGACCTTCATAGAGAAGCCTTAATCGCTACTGGGGTAATATTGTTTATCTTTATCCTTCTTATTAATTCAGGATTTGCACTTCTTAAAAGGAGGGTAAAACAATAATGAAAAAGAATAGAAAAGCATCAGATATTTTTCTATCAGTTATTACTTATGGATCTGCTTTATTAGCAGCATCAATATTAGTATTTTTATTAGGATATATTATTATTATGGGTGTACCTAATCTTAACTTAGAGCTATTTACTTTAGATAATATGAAAACATCGGTAATACCACCGATTGTCACAACAGTCTTAATGACATTATTATCTTTATTAATAGCAGTCCCATTAGGGATATTTACAGCGATATATTTAGTGGAATATGCTAATAAGGGCAATAGAATAGTTGGACTTGTTCGTATAACAGCAGAAACTCTATCTGGAATACCATCTATTGTTTATGGATTATTTGGATATTTGTTCTTCAATGTCTACTTAGGTTTAGGGTATTCTGTTATCGCTGGATCATTAACGTTATCGATAATGATTTTGCCATTGATTATGAGAACTACTGAAGAAGCATTGAAGTCAGTTCCAGACAGTTTCCGTGAAGGCTCTTTTGGACTTGGAGCTGGTAGATTACGTACAGTATTTAAGATAGTTTTACCAAGTGCAGTACCAGGAATACTAGCTGGGGTAATTCTAGCGGTTGGAAGAATCGTTGGTGAGACGGCGGCTTTGATTTTTACAGCTGGAACAATGTCACAAATACCGACTAGCTTAACTGATTCGGCTAGAACGTTATCAATTCATATGTATTCATTATCAGGAGAAGGATTATATCGCAATGAAGCTTACGCTACGGCATTAGTATTATTGATTCTTGTAATTGGGATAAACGCTTTAGCGGCTCGTATGGCTAAGAGATTAGGGAGGAGTTAAACAGTGAAACAAATAGAAATTAAAAATATGGATTTGTATTATGGTGATTTTCAAGCTTTAAAAAATATTAATATGGAAATTGCTAAAAATGAAGTGACTGCTTTTATAGGTCCATCTGGATGTGGTAAAAGTACGTTATTAAAAAGTTTAAATCGCATGAATGATTTAGTAGAAGGATGCAAGATTACTGGAGAGTTATTATTAGATGGTGAAAATATCTATAAAGATATTGATGTAGTACAATTAAGAAAAAGAGTCGGGATGGTTTTTCAAAAACCGAATCCTTTTCCAATGAGTATATATGATAATATTGCCTTTGGTCCAAGGACTCATGGTGTAAAATCGAGACGTCAACTAGATGAGATTGTAGAGAAATCTTTGAAGAGTGCTGCTATTTGGGATGAAGTAAAAGATCGATTAAAAGACTCAGCATTATCACTGTCTGGTGGTCAACAACAACGTCTTTGTATTGCTAGAGCATTAGCTGTTGAGCCTGAAATATTACTAATGGATGAGCCAACAAGTGCACTAGATCCCATTTCAACTGGAAAAATTGAAGAGCTTATCCTAGATTTAAAGGAAAAATATAGTATAATTATAGTAACGCATAATATGCAACAAGCAACTCGTATCAGTGATAAGACTGCTTTCTTCTTATTAGGAGAAGTAGTAGAGTTTGATGAAACAGAGAAATTATTTAGTGAACCACGTGATAAACGAACTGAAGATTATATTACAGGAAGGTTTGGGTAAATATATGAGAACAAGATTTGATGAACAATTAGTTGAATTAAATAATAACTTAATTACGATGAGTGCCTATGTAGAAACTGCTATTGATAAAGCGATAAAAGCACTTGTTTCGCAGAATAAAAAGTTGGCACAGGAAACCGTTGATGGTGATAAAAGAATTAATCAAATGGAAAAAGATATTGAAAGTCAATGTCTTAAGTTAATTCTGCAACAACAACCAATTGCTAGAGACTTACGACAAATATCGACAGCCTTGAAAATGGTTACTGATATGGAGCGTATTGGTGATCATGCTGCTGATATTTCAGAAATCACAATATTGTTAGTAGAAAAGGGAGAGATGCTAGAATTAGAACATATCCCACAAATGGCTCAAAAGACTATCAAAATGGTTGGCCAAGCAATTGATGCCTATGTTAGAAAAGATGTTAGGTTGGCGGAAGATGTTATTATGTATGATGATGTCGTAGATCAACAATTTGATTTAGTAAGAAGTGATTTGATTAAGAGAATTCGTGAAAATAGCGGAGATGGTGAGTATGCGATGAATCTATTAATGATCGCTAAATATTTAGAACGCATTGGTGACCATGCTGTTAACATTGCTGAGTGGGTAATTTTTTCAATTGAAGGAAAGCATCGAAAAGTAAAAAGTAGTTTGTAAGGGGGAATTATTATGGCAAAGATCTATATAGTAGAAGATGATGATAACATTCGTGACTTAGTAAGTTATGCATTAGAATCAAATGGTATGTTGGCAGATGCTTTTGAAACACCGAGTATGTTTTGGGAAACTTTGCGACAAGAGATACCTAGTTTAATTATTTTGGATATCATGTTACCAGAGGAAGATGGGATATCAATACTTAAGAGGCTTAAGGATAATGTCATAACTAGTTCCTTGCCAGTAATAATGCTAACTGCTAAGAATACTGAATATGATCGCGTTAAGGGGTTAGATTCAGGAGCCGACGATTATATGACTAAGCCTTTTTCAGTGTTAGAGCTTATTTCTAGGGTTAAAGCAGTATTAAGAAGAACTGGAAATAAAGATGTTATCACGGAAGAATTAAGCTATAAAGGGTTAATTATTAATACAAAAAAACATACCGTGTCAATAGATGGTGAGCCAGTAGTGTTAACATATAAAGAGTTTGAGTTACTGCACTTATTATTAGAAAATAAAGGAATTGTCATGAATCGTGATGTGATAATGTCTAGAGTATGGGATACAGATTTCATGGGAGAAACTAGAACTGTTGACATGCATATTAAGACTTTACGCCAGAAGTTAAAAGAATATGGAGAAATTATTCACACTATTCGTGGAGTTGGATATAAGGTTGGTGAGTAATAATGCGTAAGAAAATATACAATAATATGTTATCATTATCGTTTGCTGCGGTAATTATTTTCGCATTAGCTTCATCATTGTATTTTTCAAATGAGTTATCAAAACAAGTAACAAATGAGATAAGAAATAAATGTTCTTATATTGAAAGATTTTTATCTAAGAGTGAAGATCCAGTTCTTGCTATAAAGGAATTAAATCTTCCTGTTAATGAAGTTAGAATAACGCTCATTTCCAATTCAGGAAAAGTATTATATGATAACAATGTTAATACTGATGACTTGGATAGTCATTTAGGAAGAGAAGAGATTATTGAAGTATTTGAAACTGGTATTGGGGAAAGTAAACGATATTCAACTACGTTAGCTAAAGAGACATATTATTATGCACTAACAGTTAATGATGATGTGGCTATCCGCGTTTCTAAGACAACTAGTAATATCTATGGTGTATTTTATCGCACATTACCTTTTATATGTATTATGGCAATAGCTATCTTCTTTACTTGCCACCTAGCAGCTAAGAGACTAACGAAGAATATTATTGATCCATTGAATGATTTTGACTTTGATAATGGGGAGATTCCATATGAGGAGTTAAGCGGTTTTATAGGACAAATAACCCATCAAAAACAACTCATTAATGATCAATTAGTAGAGATAAAAAATAGCTCTACGACAATTAAGGCGATTAATGATAATATGAAAGAAGGATTGATTACTGTTGATCGCAATGGTGTAATTCTTTCAGCAAATAAGAGTATCTTAAAATTACTGGGCAAAACAAAAGCAGTAATTGGTAAAAATGTTGTGGAACTGACAAGAAATGTTGAAACTCTTGATCGCATTGAATTAGCCTTAGAAGGTAATAATCAGGAGTTAGTATTAGAGTTGGGCAAGAAAATATTTAATATTTACTTTAGTCCACTAATTGATAATGGCGTATTGATTCTATATGTTGATATTACTGAAAAGGCTAAGCGTGAGAAACTGCGCCGAGAGTTCTCAACAAATGTATCCCATGAGCTAAAAACACCATTAACTTCTATCTCTGGCTACGCTGAGTTATTGGAGAGTGGATTAGTTAAGGATGAAGATATTTCAGTATTTGCTGGGAAAATCAAAAATGAATCTGGTCGCTTATTAACTTTAGTAGAAGATATTATTAGAATCTCTGAGTTAGATGAAACTAGTGAAAATCGTAAAATGGAAGATGTTAACTTAAAAGTAATTGCTAATGATGTTCTTAATGATTTAAGTATTAAAGCTCATCGAAATAGTATTACTTTAGAGTTGAATGGGGTAGATGTGAATATTAATGCAAATCGTCAGATGATGTATGAATTACTATATAACTTAGTAGATAATGCCATTAAGTATAACCAAGAAGATGGTAAAGTAGTAATAGAGATTAATAATCAAAATGATGAGGCTATATGTAAAGTAATTGATAATGGAATTGGTATTCCAAGTGAAGACTTTGATCGTATCTTTGAAAGATTTTATCGTGTTGACAGATCTCGTTCCAAAAAAACTGGTGGAACTGGATTAGGATTATCTATTGTAAAGCATATTGTTAACGATCATGGCGGTAGAATTAAAGTAGATAGCATTGAGAATAAAGGAACTTCAATCACTGTGACACTACCTATAAACAAATAGTAAAAACAGCTTAACTAATCATTAGTTAAGCTGTTTAAGTATTAAGATTATAATAAAAAGGGCAGTGCCCTTTAATTATTTATTAAAATATAATTTACCATCACCAACATTAATTTGAATATCTAGTAATACGCCGCTAGAGTTGTTATCATAACCACCATTGTTCTTTTCATCATTGATCTTAATTGAACCAAGATCGATATCTGATTTCAAATTATAATGATTTCTTGGCAATGATGTTTCAAATTTAATATCACCCAAATCAACTTTGAATGAAGTGGCAGCATTGAAAGTACCGTATGCTTTAATATCACCAAGATTAACTGCTACATTAGTAGTACCAGCAATAGTATTATTTATATTAGTAGTACCTAAATCAACATCAATATTTAAGTCAGTAATATTACTCTTATAAACATCAATATCACCAAGATTAGCATCTAAATCAACTTTAGAGGCTGTGATACTATCAATAGTAATATCTCCCATCGCTGCGTTAACATCAATAATTTCTACTGTGTGGCCAACAGGTATATATACTATATAAGTATATCGATTGTCTCTTGCTGAAGTCAAATTGTGAATCCAACTAAAATCAAAATTGAATACTCGCATTGACATTTTTTCTTTATTAATAATTTCTAAAGTTCCATTTGTGAATGAAGTTGATAAATATGTGTCACTGCTATTAATTTCATATCCAAAACTGTTTCCTTCAATAATTTGAATATTACCAAATTCAACATCGATATAGATTCTATTAATAGTATCCATATCATGCATTTCTCTTACTACAACTGATTCATCATCATATCCATCTGAAATATGAATTCCATCATAATCAAAATATACACGTGATTTAGCTCCACTAGCAATACCAACAACAGTAACTAAAATCCCGACTGCGATTGATATTAATCCAACTTTTATAAACATTTTACTAGTACGCTTCATGACTTGCCCTCCTTGATAAGAATCTTGACATTAATTTTGTAAGTCCTGAAATAGTGGCTTTAGTTGCTGCACTAATAAAGACGCATAAAATTGTTCCGATTCCAGTAGTTATTAACGCTAATCCAAGTAGCATTAAACCAGTTGGAAAATGCGTAAATAATGTCACTAATGAGACGGCGAACATTAATATTCCTGCTACAGCAATCATAAATGCTGCAAGTCCAAAAGCAAAAATAACCATAAATCCAGCAAATCCTAATGCAAATACTACCATAATGAAAGCAAATGATAGAGGTACTAAGATTGGAGAAGCACAAACTGCTGCCACAGCAATCCAGAATACTGATAATCTGTTTTTTACATTGTTTGGTTTTTGCGTAACATTTACCGTTGCAAACTCACTAATTAATTCGTCAGCAATACGACTAGGTGATCCTAATTCAGTAATTGCCTTACTTTCATTTTCTGCCCCGGCATCATCAAAGTATTCATTGTAATAAGACAATGCGTTATCGATTTCTTCTTGTGGCAAATTTCTAATTTTGTATTTAAGTTCCCTTAAAAACTGTTCCCTATTCATCCTTTTGTCCCCCTAATAAGATTAAATTTACTTTGCTTTGATATTCAATCCATCCCTCTTGATATCTACCAAGCTTTTCTCTACCAGATTCAGTAATCTGGTAATACTTACGATTTCTACCCTGAAATTGTTGATCGTAAGCAATTAACAACTCTTCTTTCAGAAGTCTTCTTAATACTGGGTACAAAGTCGACTCTGAGACTTCAATAACTTTTTGCACGTTCTGAGTTAAGACATACCCATAAGTATCTTCTCTATTCAGTACGGCTAAGACACATGCATCTAATAGTGATGCTCCTAGTTGAAAATTCATGTAATCACTCCTATACTATTTTCACAACGATATTATATGCCATATAATATTATATTGTCAACAATAATCGTAAAAATAATTGAAAAATAACAATTTAGTCATAATTGCTACCAAAGTGTTGAGGATCGTCGGATAATATGCTATCATTTGGTAAAGAAGGTGATGGCATGAATAAGAAAATATCATTAATATTTATAGGAATTTTTTCAGTTTTTGTTTGCATTATGATAGTTTTAAAGCAAAAAACTCCTGCCACACTAAAACTACTAGGTAAAGAAGTAGTCAAACTTGAGGTTGGAAGTGAGTATGTTGAGTATGGCTTTACTGCTTTTATAGGGGATGAAGACATTAGTCAATACATAGAAGTAGAAAGTGATTTAGATATAAATAAACTAGGCAAATATGCAGTGAAATATATTATTAGAAATAAAGATGGTTATAACAATAAAAAAATAACTCGCAAGATAGAAGTGATAGATAACAAGAAACCTGAAATCAAATTGATTGGGGGAAATGACATATCGATATACTTAAATCATGATTATCAAGAAATGGGTTTTAAAGCAATAGATAATTACGATGGTGATATTAGTGAAAAAGTAATAGTGTCTGGCGAAGTCAACACTCTAAAGAAAGGTAAATACTTTTTAGAGTATAAAGTTTCTGATTCATCAAATAACTCGATGACAGTGAGAAGAGTTGTTAATGTTGTTGATAAGCCAAGTGATCCTATTAAGTATGGAATACCAGTATTAATGTACCATTTCTTCTATGATAAAAATAAAAATGAAGTTGGTTATGATAATAATTTCGTTGAAATATCTATTTTTGAACAACAAATGAAATACTTAGTTGATGAAGATTACTATTTTCCAAGTTTTGCAGAGTTAGAAGCCTTTGTTGATGGGAACTTGACTTTGCCAAGTAAGAGTATCATTTTGACATTTGATGATGGATCATCAAGTTTCTTTAAACTGGCTGTACCAATATTAGAGAAATATAATATCGAGGCAACTGCCTTTGTTATTTCATCCATTACGGATTATAATTATATTAAACCATATATCTCAGATAATTTATCTTTTGAATCGCATTCATATGATATGCATAGACAAGATATGTTTGATGGTACTAGATGTCAAACTGGTGGTATCATGACTTGTGTTGATTATGAAACTGGAATGGAAGATTTGAGGAAGGCACAAGATGAAACTGGTGGAGCTACAATATATTGCCATCCATTTGGTAATTATAATGATCATTCTATTAATATGTTAAAAGATTCTGGATTTAAACTAGCTTTTACTTCTCAAAATGGTAAAGTAAAGCCTGGAATGAATAAATACGCACTACCAAGAGTAAGAATATCTAAGGATATGACTTTACAATCATTTATTGATGCAATCAGATAATTATTAAGTCGCTATTAATTATATAGCGGCTTTTTATTATATAAGTTATAATATGATCAACACTAATATGCAATAAATAAGATATTAAGAATATGAGGTGATAATATGATTATTTGGATAAATGGGGCATTTGGATCGGGCAAAACTACTACAGCTTATGAACTTAATCGTAGATTAGATAATTCATTTGTTTATGATCCAGAAAATATTGGATATTTCATTAGAAAAAATTCTCCTAAAGTCTTATCTAGTGGCGATTTTCAGAATATTGAAATGTGGCGTACAGCAAACTATGAGATGTTTAAGCTAATTAATGATAACTATGATGGAGTAGTTATTGCCCCAATGACTTTAGTTAATCCAGAGTATTTTGATGAGATAATTGGCAAACTTAGAAATGATGGAATTGATGTCCACCACTATATTTTATATGCTTCTAAAGAAACTATAGAGAATAGGTTAAAAATAAGAAGATGGAATCCAAAGCATTTCTTTAAGAAGGATACCTTTGCAATGAAATCTATTTCTAGATGTCTTGATTCGTTTGATAATCATATTACTGATATTAAAATTATGACTGATAATAAATTAGTTGAAGATGTAGTAGAAGAAATCGCTAAGTTAAGTAATTTAGTGTTAATGCCAGATAAGCGCACTTGGTTAAGAAGAAAATATGATCGTTATTTTACTTTACTTAAGCATATCCGTGGGTAGGTGGTATCTATATGATAGACTATGAAGAGTATTTAGACAGTATTATCCCAAATAAAGATAGTCTTGCGTTAGTAAAAAAAGAAGCAGAAGATTACTATAAATCACATTCTATTGATGACTGTTATAACATGGCATTAAGACTATATCAAAGTGATAATATTCAAATTCAAGAAGTAGGTGTTTTACTTTGCGGTTATATTGGTAAAGATAGGCCTAATCTACTAGACTTTCTAAGAGATACTGTGAGCCAACATCCTAGTTGGAAAGTACAAGAAATATTAGCTATGGCTTTTGACAATCATTGTAAGATGATTGGGTATGAAATATCATTACCTCTTATTCATGATTGGTTTAGTAATGATATGGCAAATGTTAGAAGAGCAGTATCAGAAGGTTTACGTATCTGGACAAGCAGACCATATTTTACAGATCATCCAGAAGTTGCGATTGCTTTACTATCAGCACATAGAGATGATGAAAGTGAATATGTTAGAAAATCAGTTGGCAATGCCTTAAGAGATATAAGTAAAAAGTATCCTGATTTAATCTGTAAAGAGGTATCAAATTGGGATTTAATGAATAAGAAAGTATTACAAGTCCATAAACTTGCCACAAAAATCATTAATAAAAATAATATTAGTTAACAATTTTGAAATCAATTGAAGTATAGGATTCACTACGATAGTGAATCTTTTTAATATATTTTACTATTATTTTCAACCGCTACAGTTTTTCTTTATTTGTCAATATTATATGATATAATCTCAATAAGGAGCGTGATTATATGGTATATAAGTTTCCAAGTAATTTCTTATGGGGTGGCTCAGTATCAGCTCATCAAACAGAAGGAGCCAGTACATTAGAATATGGCAAAGGCCCTTCAATTTATGATTTGATGCAGTCTCAAGGTGGTAGAGATTTTAGTGCAGGAATTGATACTTATAATAGATATGAAGAAGATGCAAAATTATTGAAAGAACTAGGCATAAATTGCTATCGCTTTTCTATAGCATGGTCAAGAGTATTAACTGATGGTGAATCAGTTATTAACCAACAAGGCCTAGAGTTTTATGATAGATTTATTGATTCTTTACTTGAAAATGGGATAGAACCAATCATATGTTTATATCATTTTGATATTCCGCTGGCTTTACAAAAGAAATATAATGGATGGTTGGCTAGAGAAACAGTTGAAGCTTTTAAGACTTATACGCGCATTGTTTTGGAAAGATATAAAGATATGGTTAAGTATTATATGCCTATGAATGAGCAAAATTGGTGTCCATTAATTTCACTAATGATATCAGGAGAAAAAGATCCTTATAAATTTAGTAAGATGAGATATCAATTAATGCATCATTTAGCATTAGCCTCATCCAATGTTGTAAAACTAGCTAAAGAAATAAATCCCCAAGCAATAGTATTTGGTATGATTAATGCAAGTCCAATTTATCCAAAAACAAGTAAACCAGAAGATTGTCTAGCTGCTAAAAAAGTAAATGAAGCAATTAATCATGAGTTGTTGCATTTATTAGTTCATGGAGATTATGCACCAGAACTTAAGAAGCGCTTAGTAGCGCAAAATCTCTATCCTGATGTTACTGCTGCAGATGAAATACAATTAAAAGAAAATACAATTTCTGCAATTGCGTTAAGTTACTATATGTCGATGATGGTAGATGAGTCAGCACTTAATACTGATCCAATTCTAACTGCTATTCAAACCATTTCTGGTAAAGATAATGGGACTAGTCAAAATCCATATTTAGAAGCGACAGAATGGGGATGGACAATCGATCACACTGGTCTTAGATATATTTTGAATGAAGTCTATACTAGATACCATTTGCCAATTTATATTTTAGAAAGTGGGGTTGGCGTAGCTGAAGAACTAGATGATAATAATACTATTATCGATGATTATCGTATTGATTATTTTAAGAATCAGATATTAGCAGTTAAGGCTGCTATTAATGAAGATAATGTTGATGTCAGATCATTTATTACTTGGGCACCTATTGATATATTATCAAGTCAAGGTGAAATGAAGAAGAGATATGGTTTTATCTTTGTAAATAGAACAGATGCAGACTTAAAAGATATGAAAAGATATAAAAAGAAAAGTTTTGCGTGGTTTAATGAAGTAATTAAGAGTAACGGAGAAAATTTGTAAGAAATGAGTAATCATTTCTTTCTTTTTTATTTTTATGATAAACTAATAGTTAGTAAAGGAGGTGCAAATATGTTAACTAATAAAGAGATTTTAAAAATAGCTATGACGCAATCATCTATTGATTGTAGCTGTACAGTCGATGACTTTTTGAGTATAGAAAATAAGGTAGTAATATCTCAGGTTTCTAGTGATGCACGTCGTTATCTAAAATTACCATTTTATGTAGATTTAATATCTTATGGTAATAATGTTGTAGCCTCTGTAAGTGAAGATGTTAAAGATGTAGTTACAAACTATATCAATAGATATTCTGTGGAACATTGTTTTGAAACACCAAATATGCATGTCTTAAATGATGAATTACAGCAACGTGGGCAAAGAGTATGCTTTATGGCTGAATACTTCTTGCCAGATGTAGACATTTTAAAAGCATTACCGATTGCTTATGACACAAAAATTTTAGAAGCTACAGATTTTGAAAGTCTATATACAGAGCAATGGAGTAATGCACTATGCGCTGATCGTAAGCATTTAGACGTATTGGGTGTTGGTGCATATGATAATGGTAAGTTAATTGGATTAGCAGCATGTTCTACTGATTGTGAGACTATGTGGCAAATAGGTGTCGATGTTGTACCTACATATCGAAAACAAGGCATTGCCAGTGCCTTAACAAGTATTCTGGCGATAGAGATATTAAAAAGAGATAAGGTGCCCTTTTATTGTTGTGCGTGGTCAAATGTTAAGTCAGTGCGAAATGCTATTAAGAGTGGATTTAGACCAGCATGGGTGGAAATGACGGCCAAAGATTATGAATTTGTTGATAATATTAATAATGGATAACTTGCTTAGGCAAGTTTTTTTATTGCCTAAAAATATGTTGTATACGCCAAGAGATGGTTGTTTATGTATGAGATATTGCATATTAAATAGAATGTTATATATTAGAGTTAGTAAGGGGGTCGTATGATGAAATATTTAAAAAAACTGTTAGCTTTTTGTTTGGTTGGTACAATGTTAGTTGGTTGTATGGGGTATGATACTATAGTTGATTTATCGATTCATTTATATAAGGTGGAGTATAATGGACAGATAATTTATTTATTGGGAACTAATGAACTAGGTAAAAGAAGAGCAGTGCTAGATACGATAACTAATGATGCTTATGAAGCAAGCGATCGCATAGTATTTGAAGTTGATATGAGTGGTATTGATACAAGTCAAGATATTAGCTACATGTATGAAAATAGTGCTAAGAGCTCACTAACTGCAGAACAGATAAATAGGTTAGATGAAATAGTAAGAGGATATAGTGGTCAACATCCTGGAGATGTGCTATATAGTTATAATTTGTTGTCTATTAATTCTATGTATTCTGAGGTAGTGGCAAGTGAGTTAGGATATCATAGTAATTTAGGAATTGAGATATATTTACATGCCCATGCCATCGATGATGAGAAAGAGATACTGGCTATCGATTCTTTAGAATATCAAAAGAGTCTATTTCCACTATTAAGTACTGGGACTCCTAATTATCTAATTGATAGTTTAGAGTATGAATCATTAGTAGCATTTACTAAAAAATATAATGAAGCTTATTATAGTGGCGATATAAGTCAATGGAATGAAGTTATTAGCCAAAATAAAAACAGGATTACAGATCCTGCAGAGTTTGAATATAATGAAACTATCACTAAAAATCATTGTGTTGTTATAGCTAATTATATTGAAGGATTATTTGCTAAGACCGGTACATCATTTGTAGCAGTAGGGGCAGAGCAATTAGTAGGTGATAGTGGTGTTATCCAATTATTAAAAGATAAAGGTTATACCGTTACTGCTATGAAGAAGTAGTTTAAATAATACTCCTTGAAGTTGATAAAAAAGGGATTTCAAATTGAAATTCCTTTTTATCATTTAAAGAGCAAATAAACTGTGGTATATTTTGTATATGTTTGGAGGAATACAAAAATGGAACTAGATTATAGTGAATTGGAAGTAGAAATTATTAGTAAGCTTGAAAAGGCAAACAACATAGTATTTGCGACAAGTGTTAATGATAGAGTTACAGCTAGGATGATGGCTAATGTCAATATTGGTCTAGATATATTCTTTGGGACGAAAGGATTTAGTGAAAAAGTAGAACAGATATCACATAACCCACTTGTAGCACTAGTTGCAGATAATCTGTCTATTGAGGGTAAAGCTTTGATAGTTGGACATCCTGATGATGTACCTGATTTTACTATTAAGTACTTAGCTAAGTTTCCACAATATGGGACAATGTATCCGACTACGTCAGATGATGTAGTAATTAAGATTAGTCCTACAAAGATATCAATGTATAAATACATTGATGGGCCATGTAGTGATGTATTGGATATAGAAAATAATAGAGCATATCGAATTAGATATTAAACTAAAAAGAAAATGACTTCTTTATTTGATAATTCAAATAAGAAGTCATTTTTATTTACTCATTATTTCTTCGATTGCTTCATAAACGAAATCAACACATTTACCATGAGTTTTAATTACATCATCAGCTCTATTAAAAGTATATCCTTGATCAGCGACATCTAGCATAGAGATATCATTATATGAATCACCAATCGCATATATTCCATCAACCTCTAATCCAGCCAAATCAATTAGTCTTTGTATGCTTTGTCCTTTTGAACAATCGCTAGGAACAATATCTACACAACACCATGCAGCACTTTTATTTGGGAACATTTCAACATATTGCCCATACTTAGCAGCTATTTCTGTTTGCATGCTAGTAATCAAGTCAAAATCACGATGAATGCTATCTAATGCTATCAAAAAATACTTTGAACAAGTATTAATTTGTTCCTCAAAAGTTCCATTTATATCAATTGGTCCAGTTGGCCCAAATTCTCCTAGAATATCTTCTTTATACTGAATATTTCTTTCACCATCAGTACAATAAACAGATACATTATCTTTATCATAATATTTAAGCATAATTTCATTACCAATATTGCCTGGTATTACTTTTTCAAAATAAGTATGCTCTTTGTTATCCATAATTAATGCGCCATTACACAAACACATATAATCATATTCTAATGGTTCATCATTACCTAAATGAGTAACTCCCATTTTATTTCTACCAGTACAGACAGCAAAGATGTTACCTGCTGCTCTAAACTTTCTAATTGCTTCAAAATCTTTTTTACTATATACACTACCATGGTTATATAGTGTCCCATCCATGTCACAGAATAATATTTTTGTCATTTTTTCATCACCGTATAACATTATATAAAAAATATCATTTAAAAGAAAGTAAATGCCAAAATATGAAAATAATTCGACAAAAGCCTTTTTTTCCATTCATATTGCATTGGTTTATATTCAAAATATAACACCCCATATAATATTGTGAGGAAGGAGGTGAACGAGTGGAAGTATTTAATAATGTATTATTTGGTAGTCGTCCATGCCAATCAAGATGTGCTCATTTAAATAAAGCTATAATTAGTGATCGTGTTAAAACTGGTATCGCTAAGTGTGTAACTCGTGACTCAGCTATTATTGAATGTAATGAATTTAATAAATGTTGTGGATGTCCAACTCATGTAGGAGTTGAATTCTCAAAAGATTTAAATTTTGAATGTGCTAAAAAAGAACTTGCCTGCGTAGAAACACCATTTACTGTTAAGTTAAGATGTCTTGAACCCAAAACTGCTTATTTCTATCGGGCATTTATTATTGTTTGTGGTATTAAGTATGTTGGTAAGACTTGCGTCTTTGTAACTGAAAATAAATGCCATGAAAAAGATCATAAAGATTGTAAAAAAGAATGTAAAGATTGCAAGCATGATAAAGAATGGAAGAAATATAAAGATTTCTATGGTAATGATTTTGCCTTAGAAGGATATGAGTTTGAAATTGAAAGATAAGCATTACTGTTATAAGAATAGTTGCTTATTAGTCTATGTTATTATATAAAATGAGATGTTGTTGATGTGCTCCCAAAAAGTTAGACTTTTATGAGAAACGATTATATCGCTTCTCTTTATTATACAACTAGGTTATTGAGACGATATTCTGTCGGGCTCATCCAACCTAGTTTTTCTTTTATTCTTTCTTCATTATAATATT
>JAVBUP010000071.1:0-8455 GCA_031555175.1 Coprobacillaceae bacterium | reverse complement strand
GTATTAAAGTTGGACATAGATAAAACTCTCCTTTGTGTAATTGGTCGCAAATTAATCATACATGGGAAGTCATAACTATGTCTATTTATTTTTGGTTAAAACAAAAGATTCTTCTTTACCCCTACGGATATTGAAGAACCAGACTTTAATGGATTATCATTAAAGTCTTTTTAGTAGTTACCAAATAACTTGGGATTTATATGTTTTAATAAAGCAGATACTGCCGTTGTAAGATAGATCGCAAAAGCAACTGCCAATGCTAGTAATATAGATTTAGTTGCATAGGAAGCAAACAAATCAAAATGTTGAGTAACTAGGTTTAGCATCATTAAATACATTGCTGACCCTGGAACTAATGGTAATATCGCTGGTATAATAAATATTATCGCTGCTTCTTTATATACTCTTGCAGAGATTTCGCATAATAAACCAATTAATAACGTCGCAATAAATGTAGCGATTATGCTATCTATAGCATAATTATTAATCATTATATAACAACTCATCCACCCAATTCCACCAAATATACAACTTGGAATTAATTTTTTAAAAGGGGCATTAAACATCATTCCAAAACCTAGCGCAGCTATTAAGCCATAAATTAACTGTGTCACATATGTCATAGTACTACCCCCACTAATGAAGTAATATAAATTACAAACCCAACACCTATTGAAATACCAACTGCTGATAAAGTTGCATCTTTAGCTTTTTTTAATCCAAGAATTAATTCTTTATGAAATATATCTCGCACAGCATTAGTAAGCGCTACTCCTGGCGCCATAAACATTATGCACCCAATGAAAATCAAATCTAAATTATTTCCTAAGCCACACGCATATATAATTGTGGCTAATAGCGTTCCACAAAAACTTACAATCATATTGCGAATAATTATATGCCAACCATTCTTATTAATTGTATTCATAACAAAATATGATAATGCACCAATCATAAATGAAATCAAAACATCTATAATTGTGCCTCCTTTTAAACCACAAAATCCTGCTCCAGCTAGACCAGTTGCCACTGCTGACTGATATTTACTATACGACTTAACTTCGTTAGCTTTATCAAACATATCTTTCAATCTTTCAATTGTGATATCCATAGTGTGGATATTTTTTGTGATGTATCTAAACTGTGATATCTTTGTAAGATTAATTCCTTTTATTTTGAAATCTACAACCCGTTGGTTTTCTATATTTTGTTCACCCACAAAATATACAATTTGATGTGTTAACACTATTATTGAAACATTAGTTATTTTAAACTGTGCTAGACACTTATTCATTAATTCTTTTGCACGGTATGCTTCTGAACCACTCTCTAAAAGTAGCTTCCCACCATAAATAATTGTATCAATTGTATCCATATATGCATCTCACCTACTTGCCTTGTCAATTTTATCACAACGGATTCAAAAAACCAACCATTATCTTGGCTCATACAAACTATATGGATTATCCTTTCATGCATACTTTATTGTGAAAGGAGGTGATATTTTGAAAAACTTCTTTCGCATTAGTATAGCTGCCTTAGTCACATCACTATTAATCGTTATAGTCTTTCTAGCATTGGGAATTACTACAATCACAATACCAGCTGGTCTATTTGTCTACGCAAGTTTAATTATTTTCGGAACTGCACTTGTTGCCGCAGAATTATCTCGTACACCAAACTGCAGCTCACAAAATACACGTTGGTTTTTACACTTAAATGCAATCACTATTTATGGAATTATTTTAATCATCTATGTTTTAATACTTGCACAGTTCTTAGTAATAACTGTTGCAATCATTGGATTAATTAGCTTTTGGATATTACTATTTTTATTCTTGGCATTGATTTTCACTGTACTTTTTATAACAAATTAAAAAGAATTCTTTGCGAATTCTTTATCAAAAAACTTTCGTTCATTATAATAACCAGTATAATGATTTCCACCAAATTCAGAGTATGACTATTGATATACTAATAGTCATACCTCTTTGTTATCTAACTCCTAATAATCTTTCTTTACAAGATTCAAATAGTTTACTTGTAACTTTACAATCATCAATGGCATTATGACTACCAATACTCATGCCAAAATAGTTCTTTAGATTATCCAAACGATAGTTTCCAACTTCTTCCTTGGCAAACATTTTCTGAGATAATGTCAATGTATCAATGATTTCATTATGAATCATTGGTAAGTTAAGTCCATATTGATATTCCCATACAAAGCGAATATCATCTCGAGCTGAATGCATCACAATTGGTAAATCTCCAATGAACTCGAGAAATAAAGGCATAACATCTGTCATCTTTGGCGCATGACGTAACATAAAATCGTTGATTCCAGTCATTTCTTCAACAATTGGAGTCACTGCTACAGTGGGTCTTAAGAAATAATGAAATTTTTCTTTAGCTACTCCATTTACATATTTTATAGCACCAATCTCAATAGCTTCTCTTCGCCTATTGCCCTGCGTATATTCGAAATCTAATACTACATAACTATCTTTTATCACTTTATCAACTGATAATAAAGCTCTATTGTAATATAAATTAAATAAAATAATTTGTGTCTCTTTTGGATGTTTAATATATTTAATAATGATTTTTCTTTTCTCTATGTTAGCAGGATCATCATTATTCTCAATTTCCTTTATCTCACGCAATTCTAGCCCCAATTGCATCGCTAATTCTGATTGCTTGATATTATGTCTTTGCCTAATTAACTTAAGATTAATCTCTTTTTGATAATCAGCAAGCTTTAAAGCAGCAATACGTTCTTGAATTAAATTGAAATCTTCATCTTCTAAAACTAATCTACCATCTAATAAATAAATATATGATTTATAAGTTAATGAGAGTTTTTGTGCCATTCTATTTTTATCATAATTTTTACGATTTCTATATCTCTCCACAACTTCTTCAAAATACTCTTGTTGCACACTCTCACCTCCATCCTTTCATATACTACATCTTTTTCTATTTTTTGTAAACCGACAGTTAGTAGTTTTTTCATAATCTTAAAATACATTGACATTGCGAGCTTTTTTTAAGACAATATATATGGTGATAAAGAATGTATAAAATAGTATGTATAGATTTAGATGAAACATTTTTAGCAAGAGATTATACAATTCCTAAAAAAAATATTGAGGCAATCAATAAAGCTAGAGAACTTGGCGTCAGAACAGTAATTAATACTGGTCGTCCTTTCTTTTCGGCTGAAGATGTTATGCTGCAGGCTGGGTTAAATCAACCAGGAGATTTTATGATAAATTGTAATGGCGCAGTTATTACTAATACTCATACTGGAGAGATAATTTATAGTAATCCATTGCCTTACCATGTAGCAGAAAAAATGGTTAAACGAGGTAAGGAGTTGAATTTGACTGTAAATGTCATGTCTACAGGATCATCGAATGTTATTAATGGCGATCGATCTTTGTTGAACCACAGAGATCGTCATGCACCTTATCAAAAATTTATTAATGACTTATCTGAAGTAACTGACTTACCAGTTATTAAAGTTTTACTTGAAACAAGTGTGGACACTTCTTATGATGATTTAATCGCAATGAAGAAAGAAATTGAAGAGTTATGTGAAGGTGAAGCAGAGATTTCTTATTCTTCAGGAAAATTTCTAGAGTGTAATCATAAAGGTATTGATAAAGGCGAAGGAATGTTATTACTAGCTGAGAAACTAGGAGTAAAGCAAGAAGAAACTATTGCAATTGGTGATAACTTCAATGACGTGTCAATGTTAGTAAAAGCTGGTTTAGGTGTAGCTGTTAAGAATAGCCGCCCAGAATTATTCGAACTTGTTGATTATGTATGTGAAAATACATGCGATGATGCTGCCGTTGCGGAAGTAATAGAAAACTTCATTTTAAATGTTTAATACTAAAGCATACTAATAATATGCTTTTTATTTTCTAAAAAAAAGTGTTATTATTTAGGTGAGGTGATAATCATGATTTATACTGTAACGCTTAACCCATCTTTAGATTACTTTCTCGATGTAGACAACTATCAATTAGATAAAATTAACCGTAGTTATAATGAAGAATTCATCATTGGTGGTAAGGGGTTAAACATGTCTATTGTCTTAACTCGTTTAAATGTAGATAATACTGCATTAGGATATATAGCCGGCTTCACTGGTAAATACTTACTTGATGAACTAGCAAAGCAAAACATTAACCATGATTTTATTGAGTTAGATGATGGTATGACAAGAATTAACATTAAAGTCAGAAGTGGTGTAGAAACTGATATTAATGCCCAAGGTCCAGTCGTTAGTGATGATGTTTTTGCTAGATTACTCAAACAAATTGAAGTATTAGATGAAAATGATATTTTAATATTAGGTGGCAGTATTCCCTTAGGGATTAGTCAAGATGCCTATGACATAATTCTTGATTTAGCTACCAAAAATAATGTTTTATGCGTTATCGATACAACTGGCAAGAAATTAATTAATGCTTTAAAATATCGACCGTTCCTAATTAAACCGAATGTTCAAGAGGTAGAAGAAAGTCTACAAGTAAAAGTAAATTGTGTAGAAGATATTATTACTTATGCGAAACAACTTCAAACTTTAGGTGCACAAAACGTATTAGTATCTAGAGGTAAGTATGGTTCTTTGTTGTTAACACAAGATGGTGAAATCATCGAAATGGGCGTAGCAGATGGCGAAGTATTAAGTAGCATTGGTGCTGGCGATTCTATGATTGCTGGATTTATGGCTAAATATTTAGAAACTAAAGATTTCAAAGATGCTTTAATATTTGGCACTGCTTGCGGTGGAGCGACTGCTTTTACTAAAGGTATCGCAACAAGTGCTAAAATACTAGCAGTATATGACAGCTTAAAGAAGTAAGATTCGAATCTTACTTTTTATTATTCTATTTTGAACTTTATTTAATATACTTTTATTAGGTGATACAATGAATAATCAACAATACATTCTTGATTCAATACGCTTGAATCTATTCTTTTCTAGAATTATGAAGGAGCATGCGCTATTTATCGAACTAGCGCTAACTAATAATGTTGAAAGACTAAAGAAAGAGGCGGCTACATACCGCCATCAATTCGAAGAGCTATTAAATGAAGTCACAAAATTAGCTAATGGTAATATTGATAATACTAGTTTAAATGCTAACATGTTTACTACTCCATATACTTTGAGTACTGAAAAACTAACTGAATACTTTACTGGTATTCCTATTGATACTGAATTAACTAAACAAGAACTATCAATAGTTAGCAGTGATGATGTACAACCATCTACTAATACCACTAGCAAAGTTGAAGAAATAAATGATAAGGCCAAAGATCTAGTTACACAATTCATTCAATATAAAACTAATCTATTAGCATATGTCCTAGATGGCAGAGTTTTTACTTCACTCTATCCTAATCTAATTAACCACATTTTAGATGAAGCAAAATACTACTATCAACAACTATCAAATATTCAAGATAGACTTCTGACAGATTTTTCAAATATAAAAAATAATCAATTATATTTCAATGAATTTATGGAAGGTCATGCAAAAACTATTCGTGGATTACTTGATCCAAGTGAACAACAAAAGATTAATAATGCTAATGAATTTGCTCAAAAATATGCCGAACTTATCAAAAAAACTGCTGAAGCAACTCCTGAATCAATTGATGTTATTACGAATGATAATGCAACTCTTACAAATAACTTTAAAGATTTCAAAACGGATGGTGTTAAACTAATTTTAGATAATAATTTATTATCAATAATAATACCATTATTGGCTGATCATTTATTACGTGAGGCAAACTATTATTTATACAATTTATCTAAAGTCCATGGCGATACATTTACTAGGGAAGATGATATTAGAGAGATAGTTGAAGATGTGTTTGATGAAAATAGTTTTCGTAATATCGATGTTAAAACTGATAGCCAACAGATTACTAAAAAAACAATTGTATTATAAAACCACATCATGGAGATGTGGTTTTAAAATTGATCAATTTCTGATATCTTAACTGCTTGTAGAAAATCCTTTGGAGCCTTAGTATAATGTAATTCATTAAATACATTTTCAGGCATATGCTCTTTAAGATAGGCCTGCATAATATTAAGATGGTTTTCTCGATATCCAACAATTTTATCCGTAATTAATTCAAAACCAAAATCATTATAAAGCTTAATTGCTCTAAAACTTTCTGGGTGAGTATGTAAATAGATTGGGAAATCATCAGGCCTTAATTGCTGCAAGCAATTAGAAAGTAGTGCTCTCCCAATACCTTTCCCCTCATATTCTTTTAAGGTCTTAAACCAATGCACTGCATTAAAGGCATTATATGACTTCCATATAAAGCATGTTGCAACTGGCTTATCTTCGTTATCACAAACAAAAATGCATTTATCAAAAAATGATTCATCATAAACATTGCTAAAGTATTCTTCCATATATGGATAATATTTGAGGGCTTGTTCATCATCATCGAAAGGAAATGCAGCCCATATTTTAAACTCATCTCTACGACATGTTCTGATAGAATACCCCATGGGTAAATTAGTTAAAGCTTGTTTATTAAGTTTCTTACATACCATAAATAAATTATAATCTGCCATATCTACTTATTAAAATCCATAATTATTGTCGCTTTTGGCATATTTGGCGTAATCTCAACTGTATTTGTCTTTAATTCAACGATATTATCACACAAACTGGCAAATGGAGTAATATCACTAATGACATCAAAACCAAATCCATCACCACAATAATGCATTGGAATAACAACATTAACATCTAATTTATCCACAATTGCTTTAGCTTGTGGTCCATCAATTGTATAATAACCACCTACAGGAATTAGTACAGCATCTAGGTGACCAAGTATTTGGATTTGTTCAAATGTCAAATCACATCCTAAGTCTCCAAAGTGTGCAACTCTTACATCATCGGATTCAATAATATGGATAATGTTTTCTCCTCTTTTTGCGCCTTGTACATCATCATGATATGAGTTTATTGTCGATACTTTTAATGGTTTGCTATCATTGCTGATGATTTTTACTCCATCTCTAAAGTTATGATCTCCATGTTCATGACTACATAGTACCAAATTTGCCTCTTCTCTAATGTTGTTTAACCCAGGTACTGATCCATCAATAAATGGATCCACTACTATTGCATAATTATCTGCCTCTATTTTATAGCAGGCATGACCTAACCATTTTATTTTCATAACTGCTTCCTCCTTATGTATATTATAATACAAAACCACTATACTGTGGGCTTGAATTAAATATTTTATTATTATATAGCAAAATACTAACTATTATCTATTAAATCTATCACTGAATATAGTTTTTTATTTTTTCAAACTCTGCAAATAAACATTATACAATAATCAATATGATAAAATATAATAAGAGAATAGGAGAATTTGTATGATTAAACTAATTGTTACTGACTTAGATGGAACTCTGTTAACAGAGGGCGGGATATCGAAAAAAAACTTAGAAGCTATCAACTACGCTAAAGAAAAAGGTGCTGAGTTGGTTTTAGCAACTGGTAGAGATTTTAGTATGATTACCGATCTAATTGAAAAATATAATTTATCTAATTTAAGTATTACTGGAAATGGTGCAGAATTTAGAGATCACGCTGGTAATTTAGTTGTTACCGAGTATCTAGATGTAAAGCACTATAAGGATGTTGTTAACATATTTTTAAAACGCAATATACCATTCATGGTGTACACTACAAATGGATTCTATAGCGAGCAAGATCCAGATTGGGTAAGAGATTGTTTCTTAGAACGTGGCAAACAAAGATTTGGAGCTAGAAAAGATGATGAGGAAAGACAAAAGTTTATGCCTTGCTTTCATCTTGTAAAAATCAATGATACAAATCAATTCTTAGCTACTAATCCAAATATCATTAAAATTGAGGCGTTTACTATTAATGACCCTGAACCTATCAATAAGATTAAAGAAGAGTTCAAGAGTTTAGAAGGCATTTCTTATTTATCGAGTTATTCAGATAATTTAGAGGTTACAACTTATAAAGCACAAAAAGGAATTATTTTAGAAGATGCATGCCAAATTCTTGGAATTAAAAAAGATGAAGTAATAGTCTTAGGCGATGGCATGAATGATATTTCAATGTTTGAAAGGTTCAAATATTCATTTGCACCAGCTAATGCTACTCAAGAATTACTAGACATCGCTTATAAGGTCGTGGCTTCTTGTAATGACGATGGTTTTGCAGAAGCAATATATGAGATTATAAAATAATACTAAAGAGAAATACTCCTATTGATGTGCTCCCAAAAAGTTAGACTTTTATGAGAAACGATTATATCGCTTCTCTTTATTATACAACTAGGTTATTGAGACGATATTCTGTCGGGCTCATCCAACCTAGTTTTTCTTTTATTCTTTCTTCATTATAATATT
>JAVBUP010000046.1:0-9822 GCA_031555175.1 Coprobacillaceae bacterium | reverse complement strand
ACTAGAAGTTAAGTTTACAAATCTAAAGATATAGAGATAGAAATAACTTCCATCTCTATTATACTATTTAAATTTGCATGTGTAAATTCTACTTTAAACTAAATGTTTTTAAAGTGGAAGTTAACTTTTCTTTTCAGCTTTGCGAATATTGCAACTAATTTTGAAATATAAAAAAGAAGGATAGTATCCCCCTTCTTTATCTATCTTTATTATTTTAATAACTTAATTAAGGTATTTCTCAAATAGATAAATAATCTATTTTTATTGCTTTTTGTTTAGCTTAATGATAAGTCCACTAAATGGAGGGATATTTACTTTTATACTATTTTCTCTACCCAATATTTCAATTTTATCTGATTTAATAGGATATGGGTTTATGTTCCCTTTTCCACCATATCTTACATCATCAGTATTAAATACCTCTATATATTCTCCCGCAATCGGTACGCTAATTCCATAATCTGCATATCCTTGACATGTGAAATTTAAAAAAGTGATAAAGTACTCTCCATTATGCTCATCTTTTCTTAGGTATGAATAAATGCTATTTCCAACATTATCCGCATCAATCCATTCAAACCCACTATAATCATAATCATATGCATGCAAAGCAGTTTCTTCCTTATATAGATTATTTAAATCTATTGTCAATTTATGATATGAAGCATGTAATGGATAGTCTTCCATAAACCAATCTAGCTGTTGACTCTCATCCCATTCACGATATAATGCTAACTCATTTCCCATAAAGTTTAGTTTCTTTCCTGGGTGTGTCATCATATATACTTGTAAAGCTTTTCTTTGATCAAATTTTTCTCCTTGTAAACCATACATTTTATCAAGAATTGTTGCTTTTGAATGAACAACCTCATCATGACTAAACGGCAAAATAAAGTTCTCTGAATAGAAATACATCATTGAGAATGTAAGAGTATAATGAATGCTTGGTCGATAAATCGGATCTTTAGCTAAATACTTCAATGTATCATTCATCCATCCTAAATCCCATTTATAGTCGAACCCTAATCCACCATCTTGTACATTATGAGTAACTTTGCCATAATCGGATGAATCTTCAGCAATCAACATTACTCCTTGATGATTCACATTCATATAATAATTTAGTCTCTTAATAAACTCTATCGCTCCGCCATTTTCTCCAATTGATTTATTACCTTTCCAATATATTAAATTGGAAATTGCATCAAAACGTATTCCATCAAAATGAAAATATGTTATCCAGAAATTAACTGACGACATAATGAAACTTCTTACTTCTTCTCTTCCTAAATCAAAACTCACAGATCCCCATTCCGTATATCTTTGGTTTGGATTAGGATACTCATACACAAAACCACCATCGTAGCGATATAGTCCATGACTATCTTTAACAAAATGAATAGGGACAAAATCCATAATGACCCCAATTCCCGCCTTATGGAATGCATCTACTAACATCATTAGCTGCTTTGGATTTCCATAGCGACTTGTCGCACTAAAGAATCCCGTATCTTGATATCCCCATGATCCATCAAAAGGATGTTCAAGAATAGGCATTATTTCTACATGGGTGAACCCATTATCCTTTACATAGGGAACAAGTATATCAATTAATTCTTCATATGAATAAAAGATTGGATCATCTTTTTCATCACGACCTTTTTGACGCCATGACCCTAAATGCATTTCATAAATATTGACTGGCTTATCAAAGTTCTTGGTTCTCTTACTCATCCAAGATTTATCTTTCCACTTATAACCATCCATTTCAAATACCTTAGATGCAGTACCTGGTCTTAGTTCACTAAATGTAGCATATGGATCGGCTTTGTATAGCCATTCATCATTACCGGTTTGAATTCTATATTTATATGAATCCCATTGTTTTAATCCTGGTATAAATAGTACCCAGACTCCGCCATCATAATATCTTTGCATTTCATGGTTTTCACCATTCCAATTATTAAAATCACCAATTACTTGGATTCTTTTTGCATTTGGCGCATATGTACTAAATCTTACTCCTTCTACTCCATCCAACTCCATTATCTTAGCTCCAAATATTTTGTATGCCTCAACACACTGCCCCGAATGAAATAAGTGTAATAATAAATCATCAATCATAATGGTTCCTCCTTTAAAATTATGAAAGAGCCTAATGGCTCTTTCTTATTCTCCGATAATGGCCATCATTGCCTTATCAATTATATTTGTTTTTTCTTTTACATCGGCAGCATCCTTACCTTTAATGCAATAATAGAATTTACATTTTGGCTCAGTTCCACTTGGCCTAACAGCAACCCAAGATCCATCATCTAAGAAATACTTTAAAACATTTGATTTTGGTAATTGGATTTGTGATTCCACACCATCTACATGTCTAATACTTGTATCATAGTCTTCACTTGCTACTACTTTATAATCTCCAATTACATTTGGAGCATCTTTTCTTAAGTTAGCCAATATTTCTTTTATCCTTTTAGCCCCTTCAACGCCTTTTAATGAAAGTGATCTTTGTGACTCTAAGAACGTTCCATGTTTAGCATACAAATTTAATAATACTTGATATAAATCTAATCCTTGGTGTTTATAATAGCACGCAGCTTCAGCAATCATTAATACCGCTTGAGGTGCATCTTTATCGCGAACGAACTCTTTTATAACATATCCATAGCTTTCTTCATAACCAAATACGAACTGTTTTTCCCCAGTTTTTTCATATTGGCGAATCTTATCTCCAATAAATTTAAAACCAGTTAATGTTTTTTCAGTTTCTACCCCATAACTCTTGGCAATGATCTCACCAATATCAGATGTAACAACTGTATTAAAGATAACAGCATTGCTTGGCAGTATCCCTTTTGCTTGTCTTTGACTTAAAACATATTCTAACAACACTGCTCCAGTTTGATTACCAGTCATTAAAATATATTGCCCATCATGCTTAACAGCAATACCTAAACGGTCTGCATCAGGATCACAGATTACAACTAAATCAGCATCAATTTTCTTAGCCTCTTCAATTCCAACTTCATAGGCTCCAGCTTCTTCTGGATTTGGTGTTTTAGTCTTAGAGAAATCAGGATCAGGATCGCATTGTGATAGTACTGGTACAATATTATATCCAAGCTTAGTCATTATTTCTCTAACTGGGACATTTGATGTTCCATGCTGTGGAGAGAATACAAAACTTAAGTTTGACTTATCTAAATCCGGATTTAACTGAATACTCATTACTTCTTCATAATATGGTTCATCTACATCTTTACCAATAAAAGTAATATATTTTTTTAATTCTTCATCTAAAATAACTGGAATACTTAACTCATCCTCTACTGCTTCTACATAGTTAACTACCTTCTCTGCCCATTCTGGAATTAATTGGCATCCAGTATCATCATAAATCTTATATCCATTATATTCTTTCGGATTATGACTAGCAGTAACAACAATTCCACCAACACACTTTAGATAACGTACTGCATACGATAATTCAGGAGTTGGTCTAAGCGATTCAAATACATATGATCTAATTCCATAAGTAGCCAATACTCTAGCACTTTCAATAGCAAACTCATATGACATATGTCTATTGTCATACCCAATTGCTACACCTTTTTCCTTAGAATCATCCCCTAAATCCAATAAATACTTTGCAAATCCTACATTCGCTTTACGTATTGTATAAATATTTAACCTATTTGTACCTGCCCCAAGCAATCCTCTCATCCCAGCAGTTCCAAACTCTACATTTGTATAAAATGCATCCTCTTTTTCAGAATCAATCATACATTCTAATTCCTTACGAAGTTTTTCATCAAGGTCCTTATTACTCAACCATTGATTATATTTTTCTAAATAATTCATTCTATTCACCTCTATAGTAAGTATATCAAAATAACATCTTAACTCCAAGCGATTTCCTATTAAAAGAGTAAAAAAAGAAACCACTTACATTTTTTGACATTCTTTTGATTCTTAACCTATTTTTTTATTATTTCTTCTCTAAAATATTTACAATAAAATAAAAAAGTGGATAAATCCACTTTAATTATTCAGCAACTTTTTGATCTTTAATTACTTTAGCGATTGCTTCAATTGCTTCGTTTTCGTCTTCACCTTCAGCGATTACTTCAACAGTAGCTTTTGTAGGTACTCCTAAAGACATAACTCCCATGATTGATTTTAAGTTTACAGATTTACCATTGTAAACTAATGTTAAATTACAAGCATGTTTGCTAGATTGATTAACTAAGATTGTAGCTGGTCTTGCATGTAATCCTACTGGATCCGCTACTACGAATGTTAAACTTTTTGCCATTATTAAATTCCTCCTAAATAATTTTTACATAAATTAGTATAACACAGTTGTTGCAATATTTCCATAGATATTTAGTAACGCTTACATTTTTTAAACATGTGAGAATATTAACACTAATTTAATCACCAAAGACCGATAAAACAAAAAAAGAGGTTGCCCCCTATATGATTAAAAATGTCTGTGCTACACAGTCTACTTCATCTATTACAAGTGTTCTTTCCCCAAATGTAACTCCTTGACTAATGAGTATATTCTTCCAAAAACGAATAGCATCAACATTGTTTTCTAACTCAATAACAAAATATCTCCCCCTAAACATATTGAATAATTCAATAACAACTTCTTTACCATACCCCAATCTTCTATATGGTTGAATTATAAATAACTCACTTATAACACAATCAAAGCCTTTTGGAGCATATTTTCCTGTATCTAATAATACAAATCCAATAACTTGGTGGTCAACATATATTAAATATGGGTATAATTGATTGTCTTTTATATATAAATCTAATTGACTATAAATATATTTTCCATCTTCTGTTGGTTTTCTGTTTCTATCATATGAAGATAGATCATGTAGATACAAACTCATTAAGTTTTCTAAAATATCAAAATTTTCAATTGTTACTTTCACTAACTTCATAAATATCACCTCATTATTATAGTATCATAATTTTAGTGAATCGAAAATAAAAAGCTAAACTAATGTTTAGCTCTATATAACATTTGTTGTTCAGTTGTCCATTTTTAGCAATATATACAACTACTGCTATACCAAATCTTCTTGTCCCTCACTATATAATGTTTCTTTTTTATCTTTTTCTCTTCCACTTTTCACGGCGATATATATTACAACCGCTGCAATGAATGAAACTACAACTCCAATCAATAATACATCATGAACTCCTAATGCATCCAGCAGCACACCGCCAATTATATTAGCGATAATTCCACTTGCTGAATATCCTACTGTAACCATAGCTTGTCCTTTAACCAAGTCTTTTTTAGAAATTAACTGGTTAGCATAGTAAACACTAGCAGGCATAAATATTGCGTAAGCTCCAATTTGTAATACTTGACCAATATAAATCATAGTCATATCTGTAGCTAAGAACGCTACTGTATGTTTTAATGCAAAGAATACTGCAGATATTACTAATAAATTAGTTACTCCCACTTTTTTACGAATTACTTCAAAAGCACTCATAGTTGGTAACTCAAGGATAGCAGCTAAGAAAATAGCAGTACCCATTTGCTTTTCTGTTCCCCCTATTGGAGTAATAATTTGAATGAAGAAATTATTTACTATAGTATGTGTAAAGAATACTAATACTGTTCCAAACACAAAGAACATGAATTTCTTATATTTCATACAGAAATCTATGAACGATAGTTGCTCTTCTTCTTCAACAACTTCTTGAGAAGCCGCTGCATTTGTAACTTCCTCCATCATAGATTTTGGCACTACATACAGTTGCACTACTACGATAAGAAGAATATTAAATACTAAGTACAACAACGGAATAATACTAGCTCCAAAGTCTTCTACTAAATAACCAATAGCCATTGATACAAACGCATATGCAGCACTTCCTAACCCTCTAGCAACCCCATAATTTATTTGAATACCATGTTTTTCAAACATAAAAGCTAGCGAGTTTACTAATGGTGATATAGCAGTTACACATGTGCAGATTGCCACAAACATAAAAATCAAGAAAATTGTAGCGCTCTTCATAAAATACATTCCAACTGTTAAGACACATGCTGCAGCTAAGAATACAGAAATAATCATATTCAATGATATTTTCTTGCTTCTATCTGCAAATGTTGCAATCATAGGTTGTGTAAATACTCCTATGGCACTTACTACAGCTAAAATTGTTCCTATTGTTGAGTTATCGAACCCCTTATCTAATAAATAAACAGAGGAGTATCCCAATAATGCACAATACGAACCAAAGAATAATATCTGCGTTAAAGAAAACTTAATATCTAACGACAAAACTTTTTTCATTTCTATTCCCTCTTTCCTTTTTATAAATCATGATAGATTGGCTTCATATCTTTAAATGTACAGTAATATAAAAACCCTAAATCTTTTAGCTCTTTCTTAGTTTCTTCAATATACGCTCCAAGATGATCTGCTTGATGACTATCACTTCCTATAGTAATGATTTTGCCTCCAAGCTCTTGGTAAAGCTTAAGTATATCTTTTGATGGCGTCAAATCTGGTAACCCATAACGATGACTTGAAGTATTGATTTCTATACCTTTCCCATCTTTTATCACAACTTTCAATATCTCAGTAATAATTTCCTTATTTGCCTCAAACGGATAGAATCCAGCCTTATCGTATCTTTTAATTAAGTCTAAATGTCCTAACACACTATAACCTTGATAGTTATTTACAACATCCAATATCTCTTGATAGTATCTATCGTTATATTCCTTTTGACTTCTACCTTTCTGAAAATCTTGTGTCCAGAATTCTTTGTCTTCAACTTGATGACAAGAGAGAATTATAAAATCAAAATCATAGCGCTTAAATAATGCTTCAAATTTCGCAATTGTATGAGTTTGGATACCGAATTCTAATCCCGTCTTGATAATAATTTGGGAACCATATATGTTTTGCAACCTTTTTATCTCTTGAATATAAGCAGGATAATCTACATTCAGGACTTTTCCTTTTCTTTCTTCTTCGCTTAATCCTTCTGAGTCTGGTTTTATTCCATAATCAACGTGATCAGTAATACAAATCTCACTAAGCCCCCTTTTGATAGCATCCGTAATAACATCTTCCATAATGTAGTCTGAGTCATCACTATACTCTGTATGAACATGATAATCTATATACATAACAACCCTCCGTTGTAAACGCTTTACTTTAGTTTAATTCTATCACTTTTTATTTTATAGATTACATTTATTCAAAAATTGAAAATAAAAATATTCATTTCTAAATCAATAGATATTTCAACTAGTTATACTCCAATGGCATTTCACTTACATCAAGAACCAAAAAGCTATAGCATATAAAAATAGACAAGATATTTAATACCTTGTCTACCTTAGCCTGAAAAGCTTATTTCTTATTTGAAGATTATTTTATCTTCAAAATAATTTACATTCAGTAAATCTAAATATTTTAATTGTTGTCGTAAACGGAACTTATAGATATCCCAGTTATAATATTTATCATCTGACCATCCTTTTTCTCCGTGACCTATTAATCTCGGGAACATTAGATATTCTACATCATCCATACTTTCTAATGTTTCTGCCCATAATGGACATTCTATTCCAATAATATTCTCTTGTGCTGCAAAATCAGTCAACTTCCATTGATATGCCTCTTTAGTATTTATAATTGCTGCCCATTGCAAACCAATACGTGTATTTGGGTAGTATTTCATATCAATATACGCTTTTCTTGCTTGCGATACAATTATTTTCATACCTTTATTCTCAGCAATTTCTCTAGGGGTAGAATCACTCCATCTTTGCACTAGTGAACTGCCATCTATCCCATCGCTAGTTTCATATGGGTCCCACCCTATGGCAGTTTTTCCTAACCCTTTGATAATTTCATTTACTCTTCCCACAAAATAGCGATAATCTTCTTTTGAGGTGGAATGCGCTTCATCGCCACCTATATGAATGTATTTTCCAGGTGTAAGAGCAGCAATCTCACCTAACACGTCTTCTAAAAATTCATATGTTATTTCTTCACGACACATTAAGCTACTAAACCCAACTTCCATACCTGTATAAGGTTGTGTCACTTTGCCATCCGGATTTAATTCTCCATATGATGAAAGAATTGCATTAGTGTGACTTGGCATATCTATTTCTGGAACAACTGTTATATAGCGGTCACTTGCATATTTAACTATTTCTTTATAGTCTTCTTGGGTGTAAAACCCCCCCGCTCCTCCGCCAATTTCCGTTTTACTTCCTATTTCTGTTAGCTTTGGCCATGATTTAATTTCTATTCTAAAACCTTGATCATCAGAAAGATGAATATGAAATGTATTAAATTTATAAAATGCCAAATAATCAATAACTTGCTTTACCTCATCTACGCTCCGAAAATGGCGTGCAACGTCTAACATCATTGACCTAAACTCATATTGCGGTTTATCAAAAATAGTTAGACATGGAATACTCCAATTGTCATTATCTTTAGCTTCCATATCATACATTAGTAACTGTATCAATGATTGAATCCCTCTAAAAGCACCTTCAGATGTATATGATGATAAAACTATTTTCTTATCACTTACGTCAATAAAGTAGTTTTCTCGCCCCTGCTCGTTGTTATACCCTTTTGTACTAATTAATATATCAGTTTCTAGCTCACTTTCATCTCTGATTATAATAACATTAATATCACTTACAAAATTCAATTTGTTCTTTAAATAATTTGCGTTATTATATAATTCATTAGTTTCTATATCGTTATTCCCTTGAACACAAATAACAAGTCTATCTCCAACAATATATTCTCCATCGAATATTTTTATATCGCTTGGCATTGGAGATATTAATAAGTTGTCAGCACTAGGTAGTACTTCCACTACTGGTTTAGGAGCTACTGAGTCAAAAAAACTCCATAATCCAAAAATGAATATACAATAAGTCCCAACTACCAATGCCATGGAAAGCAGGAATTTAAACATTGCTTTTACAAATCCTTTTTTCTTCATCATATACCCTCCTTTACCTTTATTGTATGAAAAGTATAGTAAAAGCACAAGATAATATTTAATTAAAGCATTTTTGGATAACTAATTAAAAAAAGGATACATTTCAATGTTATGCATCCTATCGATTTAACCATTTAATTTCTATAATCTTGATGATGGTCATTTTCACGATCATGGTGTTCATGATGTTCATGATGATGAAGTTTAACTTCTTCAGTGCCAGTCTTCGCACTCACAGCACCTTGTTGAATACGCCCAATCAACCATGTTTTTAGTAACTCATCTCCTGAGCCTGTGCGATTCCCAGTTAATCTCATTCTACCATCTTCTTTATCGATAGAAAGATTTAACTCTTCAAATGTATACATCCATGAGTCCTCAGTATTGGTATATCCAAAAGGAAGATCTTCCATTTCTTCTACTTTCATATATTCCGAATCACCTTTGTCAGTTCTCGAAATATAATCAACAAACTTATCTACATCTACATCTCTAGCAATTATTTGATGAATATCAATAAAACGTTCTTTTCTGTTTTCCATGTTCATACTCCTTTTATTTATCTAAATAAAGTATGAGTTGTTTAATAAAAACTATACATTATTATTGTTATAAATTAAAATAATGGCACAAATTGTGCCATTACCAGACTGTTGACAAAGGACACCTATAACGGTGTTCTTTTTCTATGAAGTAGTGGAAAGAGGATAAAAAAAGGAATTTCACGAAGAAATGCCTTAGTTTTGATTGATTGGCAGTGTCGTTATCTGCCTTCATCATCGCATA
>JAVBUP010000010.1:0-3063 GCA_031555175.1 Coprobacillaceae bacterium | reverse complement strand
ATAAAATATCTATCTGGGCTTTCTTTTTATCATCTATTTGTTTATAATTCATATGAGCTCCTTTTCGTCGGGTGAGCTCTTTTATTATATCAAAAAAACCACACCTCTGTGGTGCGGTTCAATTTTGAATTAAGGAAAACTACTTCTGAAGTAGTTTTTATTTATATTGAGAGTTCATTGTTCTCATGATATTTTTGATTTGAGCTTCAGAAGGTTTTCTTCCCATTTCACTAAACATTGCTCTGATCATCTTTTCATTAACTGGTGGGTTTTTTCTCATTTGTGATTTGAATAAGTAACGTGCTCCAAAGAAACCAACTACTAATCCAATAAGAACTCCAATAATTAAAGCTACAAAATCCATTTTATTTACCTCACTTTTATTTTATACAACCAATCAATAGACTGATTTTCTGTGTCTATTATAACATAGTTTCTACTATTTTGTAAAACTATATCTAAAATAAAATCTGTAAAGCTATCACACTCTACTTCAATATAATGTTTCTTAAACAATAAAGTAACTTTGCTACTTGAAATTGTATTTAGAAACACTAATTTATCCTCGTATTCAAGTATGTCGTTTCTTAATTCAACAACTGATAGAATCGCATCTTTAGTGCTATCTGTACATAAGCAAAACTCATTGAGTTGTTGTAATGAGAAATCGTCATTATTTAATAAACTACTAAAGAATTTATATAACCCAGCCTTAAATCTATCAAAAAAGCTTATATATTCTTCTTTTAAACATAATATGTAATATCTTTTCATATATAATCACCACTATAATTATAACTAACTTGAAAAGAAAAAAAGAACGAATTTTGTCGTTCTTTACTTTTTTAAAGTTTTAAATGTGTTCACAACATTTTCTACAGTAAATCCATACTGCTTAATGACTTCTTCTGCCGGAGCAGAAGCCCCAAATTTCTCAACTGATATGATATCTCCATCAAGCCCAACATACTTATGCCATCCAAATGAACTACCCATTTCAATTGCTAATCTTGTGCGACACTCATTTGGTAAAACAGATTCTTTATAGCTATCTGACATAGCATCAAAGCGATTCATAGAAGGAATTGATACAACACGAACATCAATATTTTTTTCAGCTAAGGCCTTTTTAGCTTCCATTGCTAGCCCAACTTCAGATCCAGCTGCAAGCAGAATTCCATCAAGTTTCTTCCCTTCATAAGAAATAACATAAGCTCCTTTATTTACTCCATCATAGCAAGTAGCTTCTTGATTCACTACATTTTGTCTAGTTAAAATAATAGCAGTTGGTTGATTTTTTGTTTCTAAAGCTACTCGCCATGCTGCAACAGTTTCATTAGCATCACAAGGACGAATTACTTGCATATTTGTTATAGCACGTAACATAGAAAGTTGCTCAGTAGGTTGATGAGTAGGTCCGTCTTCTCCAACTGCAATACTATCATGCGATAATGGAATAATCACAGGCAACTCCATCAAACATGACATTCTCAATGCACCTTTAAAGTAATCACTGAAGGCCATAAAGCCACCACCACTTACCCTAACTCCTTTATGTAACATCATACCATTCATGATTGCAACCATAGCAAATTCACGTATACCAAAGCAAATATTTCTTCCACCATAATTCTCTGGGGAGAAATTCTTCTCATTTTTAATTGCTGTTTTTGTAGATGAAGCTAAATCAGCAGCTCCAGACATAAACACCTTATTAAATGAGGCAATTGAGTTAATAACTTGCTCAGAAATATTTCTAGTAGCATTATTATATCCAACTTCATATTTTGGCAACAACTCTTCAAGGTTGTAATTATTTTCTCCACTAATAGCCATTTTAAATTCATTAGCAAGTTCTGGATTGTTTTTTTGATATTATTTAAACATCTTATTCCATTTCTTATAAGCTTTAAGACTTCGCTTTTGAATTGAATTAGCAAAATCTTCATAAACATCTTTACTGATTTCAAAATCAGCACCAATATGACCATAGAACTCTTTTGTGATTTTACCATCAGCATCACCCAACGGTGCTCCATGTACACTACTAGTACCTTGCTTAGGTGAGCCATACCCAATTACAGTCGACATAATAATTAGAGTCGGTTTGAATTGTTCATTTTTAGCTTTCTTAATCGCCTTATTAATTGCTTCAATGTTATTGCCATCCTCAACTACTAATACTTGCCAACCAATAGCTTCGTAACGTTTTTTAACATCCTCACTAAATGATAAATCGATTGAACCATCTAGAGTAACTTTATTTGAGTCATAAATAACAATTAATTTACCTAAACTCCAATGTCCTGCAAGTGATGTTGCTTCATAAGTAACTCCTTCTTGCATATCACCATCACCACATAATACATAAGTATAATGATTGATTAAGTTATAATCTGATGTATTAAATGTTGTTGATAAAAACTTTTCTGTCGCAGCCATACCAACCGCCATTGGTATTCCTTGTCCAAGTGGTCCTGAACTTGCGTCAACACCATCAGTTACTCCAACTTCAGGATGCCCTGGAGTTCTAGATCCCCATTGTCTAAAATCCATTAAATCCTGCATCGTTACATCAAATCCTGATAAATGTAACATCGTGTAAAGCAACGATGAAGCATGACCAGAAGCCAATACAAAACGATCTCGATTAATCCAATCCGATTTTTCTGGCGTCGCATTTAAATGATTCGTAAATAACGCATACATTGCTGGTGCAGAACCTAAAACCATACCTGGATGTCCAGACTTAGCTTTGTTAATCATATCAATCCCAATACTACGAATAGTAGCAATAGATTTTTCTTGAATATTCATTATATATCCCCCATCTTTTAACACTTGATATTATACTATAAAACAGCGCAATTTCATATGCCTAATAAGAATTAATTAAAAAGAAATAGGAAATTCCTATTTCTAGTGGTTCTTCAATATCCGTAGGGGTAAAGAAGAATCTTTTGTTTTAACCAAAAATAAATAGACATAGTTATGACTTCCCATGTATGATTAATTTGCGACCAATTACACAAAGGAGAGTTTTATCTATGTCCAACTTTAATA
>JAVBUP010000017.1:0-33613 GCA_031555175.1 Coprobacillaceae bacterium | reverse complement strand
ATAAAATATCTATCTGGGCTTTCTTTTTATCATCTATTTGTTTATAATTCATATGAGCTCCTTTTCGTCGGGTGAGCTCTTTTATTATATCAAAAAAACCACACCTCTGTGGTGCGGTTCAATTTTGAATTAAGGAAAACTCTAGGAAAAGATATTCTCCTAGAGTTTTAATTTTTAATAAATATATATATTGCAGTGCTTACTCAGCAATCATTGGATAATCGCTTATTCTATAATAGATTGATTTATTAGCATTATAATCATGAATAATTAGCTGTTCATCATCATCTAATGAAATGATATAGTGGTCTAATTGTCCTCCAATCAGTAAAATCGTATTATCGTTAATCTCAATATAAGTGCCTTGACTAGTATAAATGTCCATAGAAAGATAATTCGTATAATCATAAATATAATATTTATTTTCTGAAGTGAAAACTGAAAAAGTCACTATGCCTCGATTATCTAATGTATAAGTACCATTAAAATCATATTTATGAGCACGGCTATTAGAATACATAATACAAATAATAACGGCTTGCAACACAACTAAAAGTGATAAGCACAGAACAATCTTTTTACGCATAACAACCACTCCTTTCACACATACTATATCATATTGTAAGACATTTTAGTAGCAATGATAAAATAAAAAAAACTACGTCATATGTTTAACAAATTATGTATTCAACATAAAGTTAGTTGAATACTAATCAGGTAACATCATGTGTTAACGTAGATTTTTTATTTACACAATTTATTTATTGGGCAAATGACATAATCATAAAGCTAAGCTATAAGTTTTCTATTTTTATGTATAAAAATATATAAAACAAAAATAAATGAAGTCAAAAGTCCAAGTATTCTTGTACTAATTATATCTTCACCAGTTGGCGGAAGAATCGGATCATTATTACCTATAACTTTCTTAACGAAATTTCCATCATCATCAAGCTCAAATTCAATATCTTCGCTAAGGTAAGATGTAGGATCAGAACTAAATGAACCACCAGTTATAAAACCAGTGTGATTTTCTTCAAAATCATCAGAAACAATAAATACATTTTCACCCGGAGCAGCAACGAATGTTCCCCCACTGATTACAATTGAGTCAAGATGATCATCCGCAAAAACTACATTCCCAGAACCATCAGTAGACTCAGCTCTATATTCATTAATAACTGATGCATTTTCACTAGTGAATGTCCCGCCAGAAATAACTAATTCCACTCCACCAGCATATCCGTTATTGGCTTCAACTTGTATAACAGATCCAGTTCCATTGATTCCACTACTATTTCCAGTGGCAGTATTCTTTGGACCATTAGCATAGAATGTTCCACCTTCAATATTAAACTTTCCAGATTTAATTCCTAATGCCATTTCGTAACCGCTGATTTCAGCACCATCTTTGATATTGAAATTTGCATATCCAGCTGCATAGATTCCCACACCAGTGGCAGAAGTTATTTTTGCAGTTGATTCAATATTTACAATAGGAGTATTACCAGTTGTTCCTTTAACATTTCCATGCACATAAATCCCGCTTCCAGCATCTCCAGCTGTATCATTTAAAGAAGTCAAAGTACCTTCTAAATTTACGACCACTCCATAAGCCTCATTAGATGTTGTCCCACTAAAATTAGAATATCTATTAATCCAAATAGGAGCCCATGATTCTAGCTCAACATCTTTTCCAACGTTAAGTATAGAATAATTCGCTTGGGTAGAATCAGTAGTTCCATAAATTATTACTGCAGCATAGTCTGCCAGCGCCTCCGAAACCTTTCCACTTCCTGTAAAAGATAATGTTCCTTTTCTAAGCTTAAAACTTTGAGTTACATTTGATGCTAAAGTTCCTGATGTAATGTTATGACCGTTTAAATCAATATTGACAGTTATACCATTTACGACAATAGAACTTGTAGTAACGATATCTGCAGTTAATTTTAAGTTCAACACATCACCATCTGATGCTCCATCAATTGCATTTACTAACTCAGTACCGCTTGCTATATCAATTGCAGCAGCTGCATTAGTATTTATAATTTGAAAGCAAAAACCAAAAACTAAAAAAGACAATAATAAAATTTTTCTCATTTTTTTTCCTCCTTGGTTGCATTATACCATTATAGTGGGACATATTCAAGTGCTATTTACACGAGAATATAAGTGTATATTGCAATTTAATATTCATTTAAAATAATAATGGAGGTAGCAAAATGAAATTCAGAATAGAAAAAGTAGAATATATTAATAAAACATTTCGTTTGGATATAAAATTAGTGAGCGAAATGGAAAAAATATGTAGCGAAAAAAACATCTCTTTAAACAAACTTGTGGTGCAATGTATTGAATATGCAATAAAAAACATTGATGAAGATATATAAACGGGATTTTCTATTCGCATATTATCTGTTTCTATAAAACAATAGTAAAACATTTATAAAAGGCATTTCTGAATAATTTAGAGATGCTTTTATATTTACAATAAGTAAATTGAATGTTTAAATAATTATATATAAAGTTTAGGATACTATTCTTTATTTCTCATTTTTGGAACATATTAAAAGGAGTAAATTACATGAATGTTACTCCTTTTCGCATGACTAATTTTCTTGATTACATTTATTTTGCCAATCAAAACACAAAATCAATTGTAATTTTTCAACTAATAAACTTTCAAACTCAGTCAATACTTCTAGTTTCTCATAAACTGCTTTATTTAACTTAATTAACTCATCATTGCAACGTGCCTGACGAATTCCTCTACACAATAAATTAGCTTCAGCATTTAAAATTTGAGCAATACTTAATTGATTAAGTGCAACAGAATAGATTATTGCATTTCTTACTTGTTTGTCAGAAATATCTATTTCTGGTTTAATATCAGTGATCATATCTTTACAGTGTTCCATAATTCCCTCCTTATAATATTCTATAAAGAAAAAATAAAACCGTATAAACGGTTTTATCAAATTAAATATTTTTATTTATCAACATTGTAAAAAAGCCAATATCTTCAAACCCAAGCTCATGATATATTCTTCCAGCAGTTGGGTTATCAAAAAATAAACATGGTTTTTTGCCTTCTGATAATAGTTGTTTACATAGCACATAAACTAATTGCCTCGCATAACCTTTACCACGATAACTAATATCTGTAGCAACTCCGCCAATCATCGCTGAAACAGATGTTTCACACGCTGTTCTAACAGTCGAAACAACTTTGCCATTCTGCTTATAATAGTAAAGTCTCGAAGCCTTATTTTTTATTGAATTAGCAGTGCTTGTAAGATATGTTTTTGTAGTAGAAAACTCTTTGATAGTTTTAATCAAATTATATACCGCTGGAACATCCCCTATAGTGGCAATTTGATATGAAATATCTACTTCTACTTCATTTAATTCTTTTAATTCACATAGATAGTCTTTGTTTATTTCAAAATTACTAAAATATGGAATTAGCTTACTGACACAATGATCACTACCATTAATTACATTAACTGGATATTCTTTTATCTTTTCAACTACTTCTTCAATTTCGAAATCGGATTTTGCATAAAACACAAAATTTTCATTATATCTCAATAGACACGAAGTGATTTGATAGTTTTCGTACTGTAACCAAACATCTTGAAAATCAACATCTAGACCAAATGCTTCAATATCGCCAATTATGAATAGGTTTAGAATTGGTTCCTCCTTAACATAATGTAATACTTTATCTATATCAGATGTTGTCTGTATAATTAACATCTAGATCTCCCCTTTCAATCATGCACCACATATTAGTTTGTACATAACCAACATTTTTATATATTCGTCCTGCCGCTTCATTATCATAGAATAAACAAGCATGCTTTCCAACTTTCAATAAGTCGGCTGAAATACTACCAATAACAGCAGTAGCATACCCTTTACCACGATGTTTAGGATCTGTGGCTACATTACTGATCATGGCGCTAGATTCAGTTTCAATCCCGGTTTCAGCAGTACAAACAATTTTGCCATGATCTTTGATACAATATATTCTTGTCGCTCCCCACAATAGTTTTTCTTTAGTACTTTCGATATAACTTTCATCTTCGCCGAATGTTAATAAACTTAGTTTAAATATTTCATCAACATCACTAATAGTCGCATGATAAATAGTTTCAGCTGTTTCAAAAGCATCTTTTCCTTGATACTCACAAAAGAATTTATCCTTTTTATGAGGATAATTAGTTTTAATTTTGGAATACAGTAAATTCAGTGTTGATAATGGTCCTTGTATAATATGCGGATTAATATCCAAAATCCAATTTACAACTTCATCGATATCAAACTCATTATTACTAGAATATAATATAACATTTGTATAGTAAACTAGTGCAACTAACTCTAATTCTTGTTGATTGTAGAACATATAGTATTTTACATTATCATTTCTAAAACCAAACTGCTCATAGTCGCCAATCATGAAAGTATTTAAAACAGGCTGCTTATTAATATATTTCAAAAATTTACTTACATTACTTCTATCTACATTAATTTTCATTTTTAACCCCTTTGACATGGCGAGAAAGAAACTCAGATACAGCTTGGTGATAACTATAAAAATCAATATAAAGACCACGACAATGATCAGCTTCCGGAATTATCACAAGTTCTTTTTCACTAGAACACGCGTTATATAACGGATATACCATTTTAGTTGGCACTACATTATCACTGCCCCCATGAATAAAGATAATCGGTACTCTTGCATTTGATACAGCCTTAACAACATTACCATCATAGATTGAAAATCCAACTTCCTTTTCCAGTAAATTATTTATAGTATCGATTGTCGGATGCTTTAAAGAATAATACTTATTAACAATTTCATGAGTAATCCAATTCTCTAATGTATCAAATGATGAATCTGCAACTAAACACTTCACATTATTCGGTAACCCTTTATCTACCGCTTGCAAAATTGTAGCAGCTCCCATTGAAGTGCCATCTAGCACTATTTGAATTTGTGGACCTTTTGTTTCAATAATTTTATTAATCCATAGCATTAAATCCTGATGATCTACTACTCCAAAACAAGCAAATTTACCTTCACTCTTTCCATGACCTCTCCAATCAGGCAAAAAGACATTAAACTTATAGTTATCTAAATAGTATTTAGCACGTTTTGATAACTGTTTACCACTAATTGTGTATCCGTGACAAACAATTACAACTGTATTACTCCAAAGCGGTGATTCCACATATGCGCCATGCAGTTTTAGTCCATCATGACTTATAATGTCATATTCATGAATACGACTATATTGCTCCTCCATATCTTGATAAAATTTCTCATCTAGTGCTTCATTATATTGATTATTGTCATTTTTAACAAAAATATCTTGGTAAATTTGCTTAGAGCGTTTTCTAAGTAATATAGCACTTGCAACCAAGCCAAATGAAGCCAGTAATACTCCTTTTTTAAGCACAATCCCCCCCCTATCCTACTATAATTAATTCCTTAGAATACTGATTTAATACTAAACACCCACTATCAGTTACTAATACTAAATCTTCAATTCTTACTCCAAAATCATCACCTAAATAAATGCCAGGTTCAATTGAAAAAATCATTCCACTTTTTAATTCATTTGTGTTGATAGAATTTACATCACCATATTCATGAACTTCTAAACCAATATTATGACCAGTTCGGTGGGTAAAGAATTTTCCATAACCATCATCACTAATTATCTTGCGAACACCTAAATCAATATCGCAATATCTAATTCCTGGCTTAACCATTAACTCCCCAGTAATATTAGCTTCTTTTACAATTTCATAAATTTTCTTTTGTTTTTCGCTAACTTTCTTATAAAATACTGTTCTTGTCATATCCGCACAGTAATTATCTTTAATACACCCGATATCAAATATTATACTATCTCCCACTTTTAGTGGAGTATCATCTGGAACATGATGAGTATCAGCACAGTTTTTTCCAAAAGCTACAATTGGATCAAAGGAGTATCCATCAGCGCCAATATCCAAGTATATTTGTCTCAGCTTTTCAGCTAATTCTTTTTCAGTAATGTTTTCTTTAATTTCCTTGATAATTAAACTCATTCCTAAGTCATTCAACTTCGATGCCTCAACCATTTTACATATTTCAGCTGCATTTTTAATTTGACGTACCTCATCAACTACAATACTACCATTAACTAACTTTTGTTCTGGGCGTTGTTCTAGTATAGACAATACAAACTTTGCTGACCAAGTTTTTTCAAGTCCTAAAGTCAATTTCGAATCGATATCTTTAAGAATTAAAGAAATTGGATTATCGATATCATTATACCATACTTTCTCTACTCCTAATTCCTCAGGCACATAAAACAATTCATTTAAATATATTTTAGCTACACCATTATTATTTAAAAGTAATGCAAGACACCTTTCGCCAGCATGTACCTTTAAACCCAATAAATAGTAGATACTATAATAATCGGTGATCAATAACTGTGTTATGTTATGGCTTTTCATCGATTTCAATACATCGTCTATTCTCTTATTCATAATATACCTCCATATATAGGAAAAGGAAAAGTAATCTTTTCCTTATTTAAGTTTAATTCCTAACTCATCTAATTGTGCAGTGTCAACAGCACCAGGAGCCTCTGACATTGGGTCACTTGAGCTTGCTGCTTTCGGGAAAGCAATGACATCTCTTAAAGATGGTTTATCCAATAATAACATCGCTACTCTATCCAAACCTAATGCAAATCCACCATGAGGAGGTGTTCCATATTTAAAGGCATCCACAAAAAATCCAAATTGATTACGAATTTGTTCATTTGACATTCCTAAAGCTTTAAACATTCTTTTTTGTAGATCTCCCTCATAAATACGTAGTGACCCACCACCTAATTCAAACCCATTTAAAACTACGTCATACGCAGCAGCAATTGCTTCTTTTGGATTTGTATCAAAAGTATCTAAATGTGCATCAATTGGGCGAGTAAAAGGATGATGTTTTGCAAAATATCTATCTAATTCTTTATCGTATTCAAATAATGGGAAATCAACTACCCATAAGAAATCAAATGTATTTGGTTCAATAAGATTCAGTTCTTTCGCTAAATGATTTCTTAAATTTCCTAATGAATCGCAAACTATCTCTTCTTCCAAATCCGAAACAAAAACTAGCAAGTCACCATCTTTTGCACTCATTACATCAACTAATTCATTTGTAGTTTCTTCTGTAAAGAATTTCGCAATACTTCCTTCTAAACATCCATTAATTACTTTAACCCAAGCTAAACCTTTTGCATGGTGTTTTTTTACGAAATCGGTTAACCCATCAATTCCTTTACGTGAATAGTTTCCAGCTTGTCCTTCAATATTGATCCCTTTGATCGCACCATTATTCGCTAAAACGTCTTGGAATACTGTAAACTCTAACTTACTCATTACATTATTTACATCTACCAATTCCAAACCAAAACGAGTATCTGGCTTATCTGAACCATATCTAGACATTGCTTCTTGATATGACAAACGCTTAAATGGTATTTTGACATCAATATTCTTGATATCTTTCATTAATTTCTTAAGCATTCCTTCAGCTAGTTCGATAATCTGATCTTGACTTAAAAATGAAGTTTCTACATCGACTTGTGTAAATTCTAATTGTCTATCAGCACGTAGATCTTCATCTCTAAAGCATCTAGCGATTTGATAATACCTCTCTAATCCCGCAATCATTAATAACTGCTTATACATTTGAGGAGATTGTGGTAATGCAAAGAACTCGCCTTGATGTACACGACTTGGCACTAAAAAATCCCTGGCACCCTCAGGTGTGGATTTAATTAGACATGGTGTTTCCACATCCACAAAATCCAACCCATCAAGATAATTTCTAATACTCTTTACGATATTATGACGAACAATTAAGTTTTGTTGCATTGTTGGACGACGCAAATCTAAATAACGATACTTCATTCTTGTATCTTCCAATGCATCAGTCTCATCCGCAATAATAATTGGTGTTGTTTCAGCAGTATTAATAATATCTAATTTCGCTACTTTGATTTCGATGTCACCAGTAGGTAGGTTTTTATTTTTAGATTCCCTTTCAATCACTTCACCTTCTACTGCAATTACATATTCATTTCTTAAACTACTAGCCAAATCATTTAATTCCTCACCAAATACTAATTGTGTGATTCCATAACGATCTCTTAAGTCTACAAAGACTAGAGATCCCAAATTTCTTTTCTTTGCTACCCAGCCAACTAAACTAACTTTATTACCGATATTTTCACTTCTTAATTGCCCATTATTATGACTTCTATTCATGGTCATGTCCCCCTAAATGATTTTCTATAAATTCTAAAATATTCTCCAATTTCACTTCTTGTTGTTCCTTATCATGGACACACTTAATTTGAACTGCCTCTTTATCCACTTCATCTTGTCCAACTATGATTACAAAATGTGTATTGTTTCTATCCACAGACTTAAATTGCGATTTGAATGACCTTGTTTCTTGATGATTCATTTCAACGCTTAATCCATTTACTCTAAGCATTGTCGCAATCTGTAATCCTAAATTTGCCCCATCTTTACCAGCAGTCATAATATATGCATCTAATCCTTCTACTTCTTCTTCAATATCTGCAACCATCATTAGTCGTTCCATACCAAAAGCAAAACCAATACCTGGTGTTTCTGGTCCGCCAAACTCTTTTACTAAACCATTATAGCGACCACCACCACAAAGTGTTGATTGCGCTCCTAATCTTTCATCACTTGAAATCACTTCAAATACTGTATGTGAATAGTAATCTAGACCGCGAACTAAATTTGAATCAACTACATATTTAATTTCTAATGAATCTAGCAGTTCACATACTTCCTCAAAATATGATTTTGCTTCATCAGTAAGATAATCAATTGTTTTTGGTGCACTAGCCATTAACGGATTATTACGATCCACTTTGCAATCTAATATTCTTAGCGGATTCTTTTCTAGACGTGTTTTGCAATCACTACATAATTCATCAATATGTGGTTTAAAATGATTGATTAGTGCTTCTTTATGACTTGCTCTTGACATTTGATCACCTAAAGTATTAATTACTACAGATACATCCTTAATCCCTAGAGATTCAAAGATCGTAACAGCCATAGCAATTACTTCTACATCTAATGTTGGTGATTCAACACCAAGTGCTTCTACGCCAAATTGATTAAATTGACGTTGGCGCCCCTTTTGCGGTCTTTCATAGCGAAACATTGGTCCCATATAATAATATTTATTTGGAGTCTCTGGTAAAGCAAATTGCTTATTCTCAACATAAGCTCTAACAACCCCAGCTGTTCCTTCAGGACGAAGTGTGATACTTCTTTCCCCTTTATCATTAAATGTGTACATCTCTTTACTCACCATGTCACTAGTTTCTCCAGCAGCACGATTAAATACTTCTGTAGCTTCAAACATTGGTGTGCGAATTTCTTTAAAGTTATAAACACCTGCAATTGTACGAAGAACTTGTTCTACGTATTGCCATTTTTTTCCTTCTTCAGGAAGTATATCTACTGTTCCTTTTTGTTTTTGATAGTTCATATTATCATTCCTTTCTCTATAAACAAAAAACGTCCTATAAAAGGACGTCTTAAACGCGGTACCACCTTAATTCATATCATTTGATATGCTCTCTATCTTAACGCGATTAACGGTTATTTCTTATCAAAATAACTTCTCCATAGTGTCTGTCTAAAACCTTCATGAACATTTACACCTTCCATGTTCTCTCTATAATGAATTATAATAGATTTTCTATTTCATTGAATTTATGGCTATATTTTAACACTTTTATCAAAATAATCAAGTACTATAGCATATAACTTAGCAAATTATGATATGTTCCTCGTCTTTCAAATAACTCTTTATGACTCCCCGATTCAGTAATCTTCCCATCTTCAATGACAACAATCTTGTCCGCAGATTCTATCGTTGTTAAGCGATGAGTGCAAATAATGATGGTCTTATTAATGTAGTTTGATTTAATATTTGCTAAGATTCGATGTTCTAAGTCATAATCCAAAGCACTTGTCGCTTCATCAAAGATAATAATGGGACTGTCTTTTAACAAAGCTCTAGCAATTGCAACACGTTGACGTTGACCACCAGATAAATTATTTCCATTCTCACCAACATTATAATCGAGTCCTTCCTCAAAATTATCAATAAACTCAGAGATTAGAGCTTGCTCACAAACAAAATCCAGTTCTTCATCTGTCGCCGTCATTTTTCCATATAATATATTCTCTTTAATGCTTCCTTCTATTAAATCATGCTCTTGACTTACATAGGAAATACTATCTCTGACAATATTTACTCCTAAGTTTGAACATTCATTACCAAACAACTTAACACTACCTTCATAATCTACGAATTTCAATAATGATTTAAGTAAGGTTGATTTACCAGAACCAGAAGCCCCGATGATTGCTGTTATGCGATTTGCATCAACATCTAAATCAATATTCGATAATACCACTATATCATCATAATTTGCCGATAGATTACAAACCTTTAAAGCTATATCCTTATCGACTACTTTTATCTCAGTTGAATCAGTGGTTTGCTCTTCTGCATAACCAAAAACATTTTTTAATCGATCGATCGCTGCCATTTGCATTTGCAAATCAGTACTCACATTAATAATACATTTACTCACCCATCTTATTCTAAATGTATAGCGACTATTAAACATAACATTAGGTAAACTAGCATAGCCAAGTGTGACGCAAACACAACCAAGAATAATTGGCATTGTAGCATAAAAATGCGTAAATATCGCTTGTCTAGTTCGATACATTCTGCCCAGTTTTATCTCTTTCTTCTTAACATCTAAAATGTCTTGAGCAGCAGCGGTTCCAATTTCGATTGTTTTCTTTTCTAGTGAGTATTGCTTTATTGTAACTAAACCAGCCAAAATGTCTGAAAATCTTTCATTATAAGATGCTAATCTTTCTTGGGCATTTCTCCCTGCTTCTTTATAAGCAGAGGCGAATTTCACGCCATAAATAATAATAGGAGTAATAAACACAAGATAAAACAATCCCATTTGCCAAACAGTAACAAAAGTAATAATTAAATAACTAATTCCAAGAGTTAACGGTATAATGATTTGATCAACACTGTTATCAATGGCTGACATTGCCAGATCTACATCTTGATTCAGGATGGATAATAAATTACCACTGTGTCTTTTGTTTAATTCACCTGTCTTGACCTGCAATACTTTTTGTAATAAATCCTTTTGTATCTCAGCTCTAATGACTGCACTAGATTTCCCTCTGCAATATTCCATAACTGAACACATTGCAGCAGCCAAAATGAAATCAGCAAGGCAAATAATTAATGCTAAATATAAATAATCAATATTTCTTGTTTCAAAACTTTGAAATAGGAATTTGAATGCAAACGCACTTGATAAACCAGATAAAAAATTATCCAGAAAATTAAAACCATGGGCAATAAACCAAGTATACTTGCATTTCTCAATATACTTATACATCCAAAGATATTGTTTCATATTACCCCTTTCTAATGAGAAGTATATAGGTGGTGATATTCCCCACCTAATTTCATCAAGTCTTGATGATTTCCCATTTCTACAATTTCACCGCTTTTCATGACTATAATTCTATCCACATTTTTAATAGTCGCTAAACGATGAGCAATAATAACAACCGTTTTATTTTTCATTAATTTAGATAGAGTTTGTTGAATATAGTTTTCACTAATAACATCAAGCGCTGATGTTGGTTCATCCAAAAACAAGATATCCTTGTTGTATAAAAATGCCCTAGCAATACATAAACGTTGTCTTTGCCCACCTGACAAATTACAACCTTTTTCGCCAATAATTGATTCATAACCATTAGGCAATGACATAATGAAATCATGAATGTCAGCTTGTTTACATGCTTCTTCAATCATTTTTCTGCTGTATTCTTTATTATCAAAAGAAATATTATACAAAATACTTTCAGGAAATAAGAAGTTTTCTTGGCTAACAATTGATAGTTGGTTTCTGATTGTTTTATAATTTTGTTCATTAATCAATACATCATTTATCATCGCGCTACCATGATATCCTGTGACAATTCCACTAAGCAATTTAATCAAAGTTGACTTTCCAGATCCTGATGGTCCAACTATTGCGATAACTTCTCCTTTTTTGACGTTTATATTTATATTTTTTAATACACTATCTTCATTATTATAACTAAAAGATACATTATTAACTTCAATCACATTCTCCTTAATAGATACATCCAAAGCATCTAAAGACTCCTCTAATTTTAGGTCAAATAGTCCTAACACTCTAATAGCACTAGCATTTGCCTTTCTAGCTCCAAAGATAAAGTCCTTGAATTGCATCATTGTATCTGTAACCATACCGAAAGTAAATGAGAAGACAATAAAATCTCCTGCACTGATAACTCCTTTGATAACTAAATAACCACCTATAAAATCGGTAAATAAATTTGGTACAAACCAAAAACATAGAAATAAAGGTGTCAAATATGCTCTTACTTTACTTACTTTAGACTCAGCATTGATATATAATTCTGTGCTTTTTTTAAACTTGGCATTCATTTCTTTATATAAATTAAAAGCCTTAACCGCAGTGACACTAGAAAGAATGTTTCTTAATACAGAATTAGTCTCTCCAATTGTTTTTCTAGCATCTACTGTATATTTTTCTTGTAACTCGCTATGTTTTACTCCTAAATAAATTACAATCGGTACAAAAAAGAAACCAACGATTGTAAGTATGGGACTTACAATTATGCATAGGATTAAACCCATAATAAATGTGTACATTGACATATAAAACGGGAACAATTGAGTCTGTACAAAGGAAGAAACATTATTTAAATCCCCCATTGATCGAGACATCAAGTCTCCAGTTGATACATTTTGATTCAATGCCATATTTGCAATGCTACTAATTATTTTAGTACGGATACTAAATAAACCATATTCTATTATTTCTGCTTCATATTTTGGACCAAATACAGTAAAACAGTATTCAGTTACAGTAATAATAGTAATGAATATTACTGGAGGTAATATTTCTTCTACTGGACTTCCAGCTAAATCAATTACCTTACCAAAGAAATAACTCTCTACTACTAACAAAACAGCTAGCAGTGCACGATTAATCATAAACTTAATAACAATATCTTTAGGAGGCTTCGCCTCCTTGTATATCGCCATTAATGGTTGTTTTTTCTTCACGATTTCACCATCTTTCAATACAAATAATAGACATAAAATGTCTATTAATGAATTACTCTATTCACTTCATACATACCATGTATTTTCTTTAAATTCGCTATTACTTGTTCTAAAAGGTCAGCACTTTCAACTGATATTTTTAAATCAATTGTTGTCTGAGCATCCTTTGTATTAGCAGAAATATTTAAAATATTTACTTTTAATTGTCCTAGTGTAGTAATGACATCATTTAATAACGTATTAGTACGATCATAAGCGATCATTTGTAAATCAACATCAAATCTTTTCTTAGATACAAGAGTATGATCCCAATACACATCAATTAAGCGCTTCTTTGTCTCATCATCTTGTACATTAGGGCAATTTCTAGTATGAACTTTTACACCTTGTCCCTTAGAAACGAAACCAACAATATCATCACCTGGAATTGGATTGCAGCATTTGCTTAACGAAACCTTTAAACCAGTTACCCCAGCTACTACTATTCCTAAATTATTTGATGACATTTTTTGTAGTTCTTGTTTATTATTATTCTTTTTAAGCATCTTTGCAATACCATCTAGTACAGATGGCTTCTTTTGCATGACTTTATCTAATAGTGCATATGCAGTTAATGCTTTTTTACCCATAAAATACAATAAATCATCAAAACTTGTTGCTCCAAAAGCATTTAAATGTTGTTCATATGTCTTTGGATCAAAATATACTTTTTCATCAACTTCTCTTCTTCTAATCTCTTCCTTAAGAGTTTTTCTACCATCTTCAATTACATCTTCCCTTTGAGCAGCTAACTGTGCAGCAAAGAATGATCTGATTTTGTTCTTCGCTCCAGCTGTTCTCACAAATTTCAACCAGTCTTCAGATGGACCAGGTGATTGCTTAGATGTTTTCATCTCTACAACATCCCCAGTCTTAAGTTTTGTATCAATAGGAACCATAACATTATTAACCAATGCTCCCACCGTCTTATGTCCTATATCAGTATGAATTCTATAAGCGAAATCTATTGGAGTAGACCCATTTGGCAACTCAATTATCTTGCCTTTGGGAGTTAAAACATAAACATTTGCATCAAATATATCATGACGCAAAGAATCATAGTACTCTTTTGCATCAGCATCTTGCATATCATCAGACATTGTAATAAAGTCACTTAACCACTGTAATTTTGAACCAATTTCTTTTTGTTCTTCAGAACTAGAATACTTCTTGTTCTCTTTATAGCGCCAATGCGCTGCAATACCACGTTCTGCAATCAAATCCATTTCTACAGTTCTAATTTGGACTTCAAAAATTTGCCCTTGTTTATTAAGTATAGCGGTATGAAGTGACTGATACATATTTGGTTTAGGCATTGCAATATAGTCCTTAAAACGGCCTGGTAATGGCCTATAATTGGCATGTATAACACCTAATATAGCATAACAACTCATCACATCATCACAAATAATCCTAATTGCATTTAAATCATATAGTTCATCAAAACTTTTTTGCTTAATAACCATCTTTTTATAGATTGAATAAATGTGTTTGGCTCTACCAAGAATTCTAAAAGGAATATTATTAACATCTAGCAATTCCTTAATTTCATACATCAATCTATCAACTGCTTCTTTTCTCTCACTACGCTTAACCTCTAATAATTCAGCTATCTCATGATAAGCCTTGTTATCTAGATAGAATAAACTTAAATCTTCTAGTTCAATACGAATATCATTAATCCCTAAACGATGTGCTAATGGTGCATAGACTTCCATAGTTTCCTTAGAAATACGCTTTTGCTTGTTTTCAGGTAGGTACTGTAATGTGCGCATATTATGAAGCCTATCAGCAAGCTTAATAATAATTACACGAATATCTTTAGCCATAGCAATATAAATTTTTCGATGATTTTCAGCAAACATTTCTGTTTCATCTTTGAAAGGCATGTTACCTATTTTAGTTACTCCCTCAACAAGATAAGCTACTTCTTCTCCAAATAACTCAACCATTTCAGCTCTAGTAACACCACAATCCTCCATTACATCATGTAATAACCCAGCAGCTATTGTAGTTGGCCCAGTCTGTAAATTAGCTAAAATATAGGCAACCCATAATAAATGGATTGTATATGGTTGTCCACTTTTTCTCTTTTGATCGTGATGTTTGTCCATGACAAAATCATATGCCTTCATAATTAGAGCAAGAGATTCTTCTTTAGTAATATAAGTTTTTGCTACCTCAAGGATGTCATCAATTGTTACATCCTCGTTAATTTCTTTTGTCATGTTATCACACCCTTATAGTTCGAAATTATACCATATAATAAACAAAAAAACGAGTTTTATCTTGTCTCATTATCTTATATACTACGTATAATCAAATCAATTAGCGAAATTCAATTCATCATTTGTAATGAATAAAAAAAGAATAGACACGATATCTATTCTTTTGTAATTATAATACAACTAATATTTTAACAATGACATTACATTATATCCAATTAACTTATCTCTACCATGTAAGTCTTCTAATTCAATTAAGAAGGCAACTCCAACTACTTCTCCACCTAATTCTTCAATTAGTTTTATTGAAGCTTCAATAGTTCCACCAGTAGCCAGTAAATCATCAACAATCAAAACTTTTTGCCCATTCTTTACCGCATCTTTATGCATGTGTAAAGTATTTGATCCATATTCTAAATCGTATGAATAAGAAACTGTTTCTCTTGGCAATTTACCTGGTTTTCTAACAGGCGCATATCCAACATTTAGACCATAAGCAACTGGGCACCCAAATAAGAACCCTCTTGCTTCAGGACCTACGACTAATTCTGCCCCTTTATCTTTTGCAAAAGCAATAATTTGGTCAGTTGCATAGCGATATGCTTCCCCATCTGCCATTAAAGGTGTAACATCCCTAAAAATAATTCCATCTATTGGAAAATTATCAATACGCGCAATATAATCTTTTAAATCCATTTTTACGTCCTCCACTTGACTAGATAATTATAACAAATTACTAAAAATAAGTATATAACTTTACAGTTTAATGTCCTTCAAAATCATATTAATAGTGCGTTTGCCATTGTACTCATTTATACCAATTGTTCCAGCAATACTAAACTTTGAAAGTCTTGACAACTGATTATACATATTGCCATGATTAAAGAATAAGGCACTAACATCCACTTTATCACAAGTAAAATCAATGCGTAAATGTTTATCATCTTTCAATGTAATTATACGATTTGGTTTAATATCTTCTAAAGCGAAAATTGGTTGTTCAAACATATTTCCAAATGGTTCAAGCTTTAATATTTCCTCAACAGCTGCAATAGTAACATCAGTTTCCTCAATTTTTATCACATTCAATTCTTCAACATATTCCTCTTCAAAAAGTATTTCATCGGCAATAGCTATTATCTCATTTTGCAACTCTATAATATCTGGAATATTTACTGACATCCCTGCAGCTTCTTTATGCCCTCCATAACCAACTAACCAATATGATAATTCTGGAAGAACCTCATCCAATGGAAATGATGGAATACTTCTGGCACTACCTTTAAATATGCCTTTTTCTAGATCTTCAGTAAATACAAAGGCTGGTTTTTTATATTCATTACATAATTTTCCAGCTATCAGACCAATTATTCCTTCATGCATTTTATCATCAATCACTACAATAGCTGGTAAATCATGACGTATGTCTCTTTCTACCCTTTCATATACCTCATTGACAATATTCTGCCTTTCGCTATTCAATTCATTACACCTAAAAGCAAATGAATTCATAAATGATATTTCCTCATCGGTTTGTGGGTTATTTGTTTTTAGATATTTCACCATAAAATTAGGATTAACTTTATCTGGGAATCTCCCAACTGCATTAATTCTTGGTGCAATCGTAAATCCAATTATTGTAGTATTCAATTCTGCATTGCCAATTAAAGTACTGATATTGATGTATTTGTGTTTTTTATAAATCTTTAACCCATTTTTAACAATTTGATGATTTTCACCAATCATTGGCATAACATCGCTTACCACAGTTAGTGCTGCTAGAAAATACAGATAATCATCAACTCTGCCAATTAATGCAGTCGCCAGTTTAAAAGCTACACATGCACCAGATAATGGTTTAAACGGATAAGTTGATAGCTCAGTATGTAAGATACTCCACGCATGTGGAACTTCCTCAGGTAATGCATGGTGATCAGTTACTATTACATCAATTCCTAATGAATTAGCTAAATCTATCGCTTCATTAGCCCTTATTCCATTATCTACAGTAATTATTAATGAGTAGTTTTTATCATGAAAAGCTTGTACTTTTTCAATATTTAGTCCATAGCCATCCTCTAGTCTATTCGGTATATAAAATGCCACTTTTACACCAATCATTTCAAATGCCTTAACTAGGATTGTTGTAGCACAAATACCATCGCAATCATAATCACCATAAATTATTATCTTTTCATTATTAGTGATAGCTTTATTTATTCTACTTAATATCTTTGGTATATTTTCAAATAATGAAGGATCATTATCAATAACCTCATTTGAAAGTATTGTAGAAATGGTATCAAAATCATATAACCCAGAATCTATTAACTTACTCATCAATGAATGATAACCAGTATCCCTAGTTGTATCAACATCTATTTCATTCCACAGCATAAAAACCCTCCTTAAAGTAAAAAAGATAATTAAATTATCTTATAAATTAAATAACGCATCAAAATCACTTAGATTTTTTTCTTTACTAAGCACAATCGCTTCATTTGCTAAAAATTCAAATACCACACTTCCATCCAATGACAATATATCATCAACCATATCATTTAATGAGACATATTCTTTTCTTTTCCAAACAACTTGATTAAGATATTTAACTATGTCTTGACGTGAAATATTGCAAAATCCATCTTGAAGGATATCATGTTTTTTTAATCTAACTAATGTATTAAAATACTCAAGATTTTCAATCGCTATTTTATCATTAAACATCTTATCCCTCCTTCTAAAAAATTTTTTAGTGCATATATTAGTATAGCCTATTTAAGAAAATAAGGAAAGGTGTTTTATGAAGAAAAATGTATTTATATCGTCTTTTTTGACATTATTAGTTTCATGCTTTTTAAGTCGTTTTTTATCAATTATAAATAGAATAATTATTGCTAGATTTTTAGGATCAGAAGCTATTGGACTATATATGTTGGTTTTGCCAACAGTTGGATTATTTATCGCATTTGCTCAAATGGGTTTGCCAACTGCAGTAACAAAGTTAATTGCCGATAAAAATTATAACAATAAGAAAGTTATGTTTACAGCGATTATGATTTCAATGTTAAATAACATAATTATTGTAGTTTCACTTGCTTTTTTAGTTCCATATGTTGGTTCAAACTTGCTTAATAACACAGACACTATTCCATCACTTTATATGATTTTACCATTTATTTTATTAGTGTCTGGAAGTGGACTAATTAAGAATTACTTTTATGGGATAGCAAATGTTAAACCACCAGCTATCAGTGATATTCTTGAAGAGATATCAAGATTAATGTTTACAATTGTAATGTTAAATGTATTTGCTAATGTTTCAATACCTGTTAAGACATCATTGATTGTTCTAGCTATGTCGATTGGTGAATTAGTTTCACTGATATTTCTATTTTTTTCAATTCAGCGTAAGAAAAAAATTAAAATCAAAAAAAGCAATTTTACATTCTCTAATTTCATTTATAAGGATGTATTATCAATCAGTATACCTAATACAAGTAGCCGATTAATTAACTCATTTAATTATTTCTTAGAACCAATAATTGTAACCTCTGGATTATTAGGCATCGGGATGACAACATTAGAAATCACTAAACAATATGGAATAATTTCAGGTTATGTACTTCCGATTCTTTCCATTCCTAGTTTTATTACTATGGCCTTGCATCAAATCCTATTGCCCACTCTGACTAGAGCAATTTCATTTAAAGAATATGGAAAAGCAAAAAAAACACTACTATCAAGTGTTTATTTATGCCTAGCGGTTGGTGTTATCAGCTGCACTATACTCTATAACTTTCCAGAGCAAAGCTTAAAACTAATGTATAACACTACTGAAGGAGCATCGTATTTAAAGTATTTAGCAATACCATTTATTATCTGTTTCTTGCAAACTCCATTTGCTGCTTGCTTGCAAGCATTGTCTAAGAATAAGACCTTAATGATTATCTCAATGATCAGTAACTTTATCCAATCACTCTCATTATTTATATTGCTACCTAACTTTGGTATTTTATCTGTAGCCATAGCAAATGTTATTTATATGTTATTATCAGTACTACTTCATGGTTTTTATACTTATAAATATTTATTTTTCAAGCAAAAATAATCTTTCCTTCTCGGCAATGCACAATAAGATATTATCGATAGAAGTCACTCCTTGATTTGCCAAACTCTTAAGCAACCATTCTTCATCATATCCAAGTTCTTCTAAGGCATCATGCATTATTTTACCTTCTAAAATAATTGGTTCAGGGATTTTTACAATACTGTCCTTCTTTCTAATTACTGATAAATCTCCGTTTGTTTCCAATATTGCAAACTCAATCTCCGATGGAGATGAAATGCTATTTCCACGTGTTTGCAATACCAAATCATCAAAATTATAACGAAGCTTTTTCATAGCTTCATAATCAATTTTTCCATGCTTTATGATATATGTTGGCTTTCCTTCAAATATATCTCTTAGTTTTTTGTTTTTTAGAGAAATTTGCGAAACTAGAACATCTGCAATCATTAATGTCAATGATGATGCAATAGCATGACCAAGTGACAAGTGATCAGTAGTAAGAGATAATGACATTAATTGTGCGATCATTAGAAATACGACAATATCAAACACATTTATTTGTCCAAATTCTTTTTTTCCCATTAATCTTAAACCAACAGTCAAAAAAATGTATATCGCTGCTGACTCAGCAATCAAACCTAAATATTCCATCATATAAAATTCCTTTCTATTATCTAAATTTAATCATATATATTACCATAGGAGGTTCTATGAAAAAAAATATTAAAACATATGGTATTACCATAATTTCTTTACTAGCTAGTTTTTTAATATGTTCACTACTACTAGCATCACTTTATCAATTCGGTATTATCCCAACTAACATATATAGTATAGGTAGTCAAATCATGTCTTATACGTGTTTAATTGGTTGCGGAGTATATTTAGGTCTTAAGACAAGAGAAAAAGGGTTAATACACGGACTAATACTAGCTGCACTTTACTTAGTTATTACTTTAATTATTATTCTTATTAGTAAAAATGAAATGAATTTGGTCCATTTGATATTAAAGCCAATTGTGTTATTGGGTGGGACGATTTTTGGTGTTAATCACAAAAACTAGTATAAACTAAACATTTATACTAATAATAAGAATGGTGATGTTTATGGATTCAAAGAAAATGAAATTAATGCAACAAAAAGAAAAAGTTCAACGTGTTGAAATAATTAAAAAGAACAGTGAATTAGCGAGATTAGCTAATGATTCTATTGAAGATATAGTTGATAGTATCATTGATATCAAAATAGATATTTTGAAAAACAAAATACATCAACTATATGATAGTGAAATAGCACATATAGATGCGATTGCTGAAATAGAATTATGTGAACAAACAATTTTCTTACTCAAAAGGAAGTATTCTAAAACATATCTAGAGTCCAAAAAAAATAAAGATATTCAAATTAATTGAATATCCTTTTTTATACTGCTTTAGTTTGAATTATTTTTTCATACTCACCAGGAGCAATTTTATCAATAATATCTAATACTGTTGATAGTCCTTTGGTATATTCACCATTTCGGTATAATACTTCTGCCTTAGTTAACTCGGTATTTACTTCAATAAAAACTGAACGATAACGATTCCCAAATACGATAGCCTCTTCAACCATCTGCGCCGTAACAATCAAATTGTGAACATTTTCATAAAGTTTAAATATTAAATCTCTAGTCTCGTCAACTTTTATTGTTAGTAATGATAATTCAATTGGTTTACTATTTATCATATTACTAATATTAGCCGCCTCATCATAACAACTCTTAATATAATCCTTATATGATGCATTAATCATAGGCAAATGACTATTCTTTATCTCTGATTTAATCTCAACAATAATTATATTTATATTTTCTAATTCTTTAATAGCTCGTTCCTCTTGGAGATGCATTCCATCGAAAGTTTCATAAATATTTCTAATTCTCTCTTCAAAAGCATTATTTCTTTCGACTAAAGACTTACATTTATCAATAATGTAAACGTATGAATGTGAATCCAGCTCAATTTGCTCTGCCAACTCTTGTGATTCATTATATAGAATTTTGAATTCATCATACATATCCTGAATATTAATATCACTTGGGATGACATAGCGCATATTCTCTAATTCATAGCGGGCAAAAAGATTATTGAATTCTCTATTAACATTTTCTATACCACTAAATACAAGATTCCAATTTTCTCGATACTCTGTCTGTGCCCCTTCTTCAACGTCAATTAACTCAGACACTTCAGTAACTTTATTAAGTAATTCTTCTAGTTCAGCATCTCTACCATCTAGGCGCAATGCTTTTACTTGTTCAACTATTAGATTAAAGGAACTATCAATCGCAGATATTGAATCTTCCAAATCCAATTTACTCAATATATATCCTTGATTTTCTAAAAATTTAATTCTTTCAATTAAATCATTATATTGTTTTGGAAATAACACATTTGCTAGACCAACAATACTCGGAAGCAAGGCAATGTCATGTTCTATCTTTTCAGTAATAGATACAATACGCAAACAAATTCTATTTGCCTCTTCAAATTCTTGTTTATTCATGCACTCCTCTAATTGAAGAAACTCATCTTGAGTTTGATCTAGAATTATTTTAACTTGTGGTACAAATTCATCAACCTTAGCTGAGATATTATTATAATCATTTACAGCATTTCTAAATCTTTCTTTTATTTTAATAATTTCAACTCTTCTTACATTTTCTACTTCTGTAATTTTTTCTATATCGGTTAATAAACTAATGCAATCATTTTCATATGCAGTAATTATTTCATTAGCTTCATTAATTAATGGTTTAACTTTACGCATCTTACCAAAATATAGCTGTTCATCAATATCATTCATCAATAATGTAATAACATCTTTTTGCTTAGATTGTAACTCAGAAAACTTTGCACTTAGTCTTTCATATTCTGGTAGTAACAAAGGATCAGATTTTGACAAAGTTTGAACTCTCCCTAAACGATATTGAAGTGGCAAACTTCTCGCAGCAGCAAGCTTATTTTCTACTGCATTAGCTTTCTTAAGCATACTTTTTTTATTTAAATGACGATATATAATAAATATTACTAGTAAAGCTATAATGCTTCCGCCAATAATTAGTAAGTTGTTCATTCCAATTTCATCTATATAAGATTTAATTTGTTCCATAAATTCAACTCCTTTGCCATATTATAACACTTTAAATATCCGATTTCATTATCAATGACAATTTTCTACATTTTTTTACTAGATATGCATTTAATGTCGAGGTAATCAGCAAAAACATTTGACTTTAAGTATTGTATTATATATAATATTAAAGTGCAATAATTTATAGCAGCACATGAAAACTTGTGTAAGGCGTTTATAACAATGTTTGTATAGTATCTGGCTGCACAGAGAACTACTTAATGTAAACACCTCAAAAGTTGACTCATGCTTTATATCATTGTGCAAATGACAATATAGGAGGAAAAATTATGTCACGTTATACTGGACCAGTATGGAGAGTATCTAGACGTTTAGGATTCTCAATCCTTGAAAACGGAAAAGAATTAAACAAAAGAGCTTATGCTCCTGGACAACATGGTCAAAAAAGAAAAAAACAAACTGAATATGGAATTCAATTAGCTGAAAAGCAAAAAGTTAGAAATATGTATGGAATGAATGAAAAACAATTCCATAATTTATACGCTAGAGCTACTAAAATGGATGGTATCGCTGGTCACAACTTCTTATTCTTATTAGAATCAAGATTAGACAATGTTACTTATCGTTTAGGATTAGCTCCTACAAGACGTGCAGCTAGACAATTAGTTAACCATGGACATTTATTAGTAAATGGTAAGAAAGTTAATATCCCTTCATTCCAAGTGAAAGTTGGAGATGTAATTTCAGTTAAAGAAACTTCAAAAAACTTAACAATTATTAAAGCAAGTGTTGAAGCTACTAACCATGTAATTGCTAACTTAGAATTCAATGCAGAAAAATTAGAAGGTAAATTCTTAAGATTACCTGAAAGATCAGAATTAAATCAAGAAATTAACGAAACATTAATTGTAGAATACTACAACAAATTAGGTTAATAAACACCATATCGAAAGATATGGTTTTTTTGTACCATTAATAAAAAAACTAAAGCTTAGCTTTAGTTAATTATTGATACATATCCCCGAAAGAATCTGTTAAACTATCTAGACCTGTGATGTTACTACAAATCCATTTATCACCATTCAAATCAAATTGCATAGTAATCTTTACAGTTTCATCAGCATAAGTAGGTTCATATGTTTTAAAGAAATCCATTACCATTGCCTCTTGTTCATCTTCAGTCGCTTCAGGATTAGACATACTAAAGCTTAAAGCAGATGTAAATAATTCAGTAATAAAGTTTTCCATATCAGGAGTTTGGACATCGAAAGTTACTATTGCTAAATCATCAACAATATTTTCTTTCATATTCGATATTTCTCCACCTAACAAGATTAACATTATATTCTCAAATACATCAGCATACTCTGCAAAACCTTCATCACTCATTAAGTCTTCGAAACTAAAATCTTCATTTGCATCCATATAACTAGTTAATTTATCAAATTCACCAGTCGAAAGATATTCCCAAATCTCTGTAGCCGTTTTAGTAGGCGCAGGTGCATCAGATTTTGATGAAGAACAACCAAACATTACAGTAACTACTAACATTGATACTAATATTTTATAAATTTTTTTCATATTTTCCCCTTCTAATCTGATTTTTGTAAACTCAGATTAGAATATAGTACCATATTTGATTATATTTGGCAAATCATACATGAGCGACTGTTCATGATTACACAAAAAAGAGCGCGAGTATTTCTACTCAAGCTCTGTAACAATTGCAACATGATCTGAAACACAGTCATCTACAAATAAATAATAAACTTCTTTAGCATTAAGTTCTTTAGTTGGAGTTAGAGAATAATCTATACGAACAACTTCGTATCTTTGATCACCATCCCAATATGTAGGGTTTATAAAAGTTCCATCACGATCCCCATCTGGATTTTTTTCCAAATATAGATCCCTAAATCCTCTATCCATTAATTCTTTATATCCTTGGGTTCTAGAATCGTTATTGAAATCTCCACATAATAATGTTGGTACATCTGGTTCTTCCTTAATCCATTCATGTATTTCGCTAACCTGATGAGCGAAAGGTTCACATTCATCATCCCATCCAAGATGGATTGAAAATATATTCATCTCCTTACCATCAACATCGATCTTAGCTTTCATAATTTTTCTACTCATATAATTAAAACTATCATGAGTATTTGTAACATAACGATTTGTTATTTCCTTAATTGGGTATCTTGATAAAATTCCAATCCCTTCCTCATAAATTCTAAAACCATAGTGAGAAAAATCCCAAGCATAACTATATTCATAGTTACCAAACTCGTTAATATAATCATTTATAATCTTTATGGCATTATCTTCACGAACATAGTCATTGTGTCTTGGCGACGCAATATGTTGTGCTGCTTCGCAAAAGCAAACTACATCAATTTGGCGTTCAAAGATTTCTTTAGCTATTTTACGAAATTTTTCATGTTGATTATCTTCTTGATATGAATGAAGATTTAAACTCATTACTTTCATAGTCGCTCCCCCATTTAATATTTTACTTAACAACAATATTTACTATCTTATTCTTAACTACTATTACTTTAATAATGCTCAACCCAGCAGTATGCATTTTTACATTATCTTGTGCCAATGCTTCCACTTTTACAATTTCCTCATTTGCATCAATTGGAACATTAATTTTAGCTCTCAATTTCCCATTGACTTGAACCATCATTTCTACACTATCTTTGACTAACTTAGATTCATCGTAACTAGGCCATGCAATATAAGCCATAGTTTCATTACTTCCAGTAAGCATTGACCACAATTCTTCAGTCATGAATGGAGCAATTGGATTCAACAATGTTAGTATACCAAGTGCATACTCTTTTGGGAATACCTCTTCTCGATAAACAGCATTAATAAAGATCATTATTTGTGAAATCGCTGTATTAAACTTCATTGCAGCAAAATCTTCTGTAACTTTCTTAACTGTTTCGTGATACACACATTCAAGATTAGTGTTAGCTTTATCAGTAATTTTATTCTCTGAAGTATATAAACGCCACACACGGTCTAAGAATCTTCTAGATGCTTCACATGATTCGTTATTCCATGGCTTATCAGACTCTAATGGCCCCATAAACATTTCATACATTCTAAGGGTATCAGCGCCATATTTATCAACTATATCATTTGGGTTAACAGCATATTCTGGATAACGTTTCCCCATCTTAAGACCATTTGCACCAAGAATCATACCCATATGAATCAATTTTACAAAAGGTTCACGAGTTGGAACTAATCCTTTATCAAATAGATAATTATTCCACATGCGTGAATACAATAAGTGCCCAACAGCATGCTCTGGTCCTCCCATATATAAATCAACTGGCATCCAGTGTTTCAATAATTCTTGATTTGCAAACTCTTTGTCATTATGAGGATCAATATATCTCAAGAAATACCAACTTGAGCCAGCTGAACCTGGCATTGTAGAGGTCTCACGTCTAGCCTTTTTACCATCAACTGTAACATTAACCCAATCTGGAGCATTATCAAGAGGACTTGAGCCACTCTTACTTGGCTTATAATCATCAAGCATAGGCAAAATTAATGGCAATTCATCATCATCTAAAGACTTCATTGTCCCATCTTCAAAATGAACAACTGGAATTGGTTCACCCCAATATCTTTGTCTAGCGAAAATCCAGTCTCTAAGGCGATAATTAATATGTTTTTCACCAATACCATTTTCTTCCAAGAACTCAATCATCGCATTAATAGCTTCTTGCTTGCCCATTCCATTTAAGAATCCAGAATTAATATGCAAACCATCTTGAGTATAAGCTTCTTTGGTAATATCACCACCCTGTAATACTTCAATAATTTCTAGATTAAACTTAACAGCAAATTCATAGTCACGATCATCATGAGCAGGTACTGCCATAATAGCACCAGTTCCATAGCCAACTAACACATAATCTGCTATCCAAATTGGTATTTTCTTGTTGTTTACGGGGTTTATTGCATATGCACCAGTAAAAACACCAGTTTTATCTTTATTAAGCTCAGTACGCTCTAAATCTGATTTAGAAGCACATGCTCTCTTATAGTTTTTTACAGCTTCTTTATTTTCTGCAGTTACGATTTGATCAACTAGCACATGTTCTGGTGACAAAACACAATACGTTGCTCCAAATAATGTATCAGCTCTAGTTGTGAAAACAGTAAAATTTAAATCAGTATTAGCAACATCAAATTTTACATGTGCCCCAATACTCTTACCAATCCAGTTTCTTTGCATCTCTTTTGTTGATTCAGGCCAATCTATTTCATTAAGTCCCTCTAATAGTCTTTCAGCATATTTAGGAATATCAATGACCCATTGTTTCATGTTTTTACGAATAACTGGATATCCACCACGTTCACTCTTACCATCAATGATTTCATCATTAGCAAGTACAGTACCAAGTTCTTCGCACCAATTGACTGGCATATCTACATATTTTGCTAGTCCATCTTCATATAGCTGTTTAAATATCCATTGTGTCCATTTATAGAATGATGGATCTGAAGTTGAAAATTCTTTAGACCAATCATATGTAAATCCCAACAACTGCATTTGTTCAATAAATACTTTTATATTGTCATTTGTAAATCCATCAGGATGATTTCCAGTCGAAATAGCATATTGCTCAGCCGGCAGTCCAAAAGCATCAAATCCCATAGGATGTAATACATTATAACCTTGCATACGTTTCATTCTTGAAATTATATCAGTCGCAGTATATCCTTCAGGATGACCTGCGTGTAATCCAGAACCAGATGGATATGGAAACATATCTAAGCAGTAAAACTTCGGTTTTGAAAAGTCCCAAACATCTGTTTTAAATGTTTCATGTTCTTCCCAATATTTTCTCCATTTAGCTTCAATTTTCTTGTGTTCATAATTCATAAATAATTCTCCTTTAAAATAAAAAAACATCCTTATCTAAGGACGTTAAAACGCGGTACCACCTTAGTTCAATATATTACTATATTGCCCTTAAATCTATAACGCCGATAAGCGATGCACATTACATATCACATGCACTTCTCCAAGGTGAGTTCACTACTTCACATTATCTATTTCCACCAACCATAGACTCTCTACAAATGCTAAGCAATTACTATTCCTCTTCATCAAATTTAACTAAACGCATTATAACACAATAAATATGATAAAGAAAGGATAATTTGCTTGAACTATCCATAAATAAAAAAGAAATCCGCGGATTTCTTTATCTATATTACTCGTCTCCGAAACTTACTCCAATTGCTCTAGCAGCTTGAACTAAATCTCCATTAGGATCAACTGCTTTATTTGTTCCAATAACATCTTCTAAGCTCACATAAGAAATTTCATTTCCTTTTAAGCAGACCATGTTACCAAATTTTCCATCGTTAATTAAATCTGCAGCAGCAACGCCATAGCGAATTGATAATACTCTATCATAAGCTTGAATATCTCCACCACGAATGATGTGACCAGGGTTAACAGATCTTACTTCATGATTTGGAATAACTGCTTCTAAATCACTAGCTACTTTTGCAGCAATTCCAGAATATCTTACTGGATCTGGTGAATCTTCAACAATCTTACCAATCACTTTAGTACCATCCAAGTATTTTGCACCTTCCGCAACAGCGATAACTGTATAAGGATAACCCGCTTCATCTCTTTCCTTTACTTTTTTAGCAATGCTATTGATATTGAAAGGAATCTCAGGAATTAAAATTACATCTGCTGAACCAGCAAGTCCAGAATATAATGAAATCCATCCAGCATCTCGCCCCATTAACTCACAAAGAATTACGCGGTGATGAGATTTTGCAGTTGTTCTTAAACGATCTAAGAAATCAGCACCCATTGTAAAGGCACTAACAAAACCATAAGTCATATCCGTAGCAGCCAAGTCATTATCAATAGTTTTAGGAACTCCAATAACTTTAACACCTTTTCTAGAGAAATCTCTAGCTGATGTTAATGTCCCATCTCCACCTAATACCACTAAAACATCTACTCCCGCATCTTTTAAATTTTGAACCCCAACATCTGAAACATCTTTTTTAACTTTTACGCCATTTTCAACAACAGTATAATCAAACAAATTATCTTTGTTAGAACTAAATAAAATAGTTCCACCTTCTTTATAAATGTTTTCCACAGAATCAACTGTTAAATTAACATAGTTATTGTTGTATAATCCCCTATATCCATATACATAACCAATAACTTCATAACCATATTTTAGAATAGCAGTTTTAACAACGGAACGAACAACAGCGTTCAATCCCGGACAATCTCCACCACCAGTTAATATAGCAATTTTCTTAATATCTGACATGTTCATAATCCTCCATATTCCACCTAATTATAATTGTTTTTATACCTACATTCAAGATTATTCGTTAAAACTTTGCAATTTCTTTCATTAATCTTGATACTGGCAAACCAACTATATTATTGTAGTCTCCCTCTATACTTGAAACTAACAATGCCCCATTACTTTGAATAGCATAGCTACCTGCTTTATCCATCCAATCTTCACTATCCAAATACCATTCTATATCACTTTCTGATAAAGGATAAAACGTAACTTTAGTTACTTCACAAAATGATTTGCATTCTCCATTATGTATGATAGTTACCCCAGTCAATACGTTATGCGTTCTTCCAGATAACATTTCTAACATTCGTTTTGCATCATCTCTATCTACTGCTTTTCCTAAAACAATTCCATCCACTTCTACAACAGTATCAGCACCTACTACGAAATCCTCTTCTAGATAGTCAGTCAAAGCTTCTGCCTTTTCTCTTGAAAGTTTTTCTAACCTAGAAGGAAGTGATAGACTTTCATCCATCACTTCCTCGATTCTTGTAGTCTTAACAATAAAATCCGCTTTTACTTGTTGTAGTAATTCTCTACGTCTTGGTGATTGGCTCACTAATACAATTCTTGACATAATTACCACTCTTTCTTATTAAGCCTTTTTTTCTTCAGTCTTCTCTTGTTTCTCAGGTTTAGGTAATAATGCCTTTGCAGACACGTTAACCCTACCCTTTTCATCAACTTCTACTACTTTTACTTTTACCACATCTCCAAGTTTTAATACATCAGAAACGTTTTCTACTCTATCATGTGATATTTTTGAAACATGAAGTAATCCATCACAACCTTCAAATAATTCTACAAAAGCTCCAAACTTTTCAATACGGACTACTTTTCCTTCATATACTTCACCAACTTCAGCTTCTTTAACGATTGACTCAATTAATCTTGCTGCATTTCTTATTGCATCCATATCAGTATGATAAATAACTACTCTACCATCTTGTTCAATATCAATCTTTACATTGTTAGATTTTTCGATAATTTCATTAATCATTTTTCCACCAGGGCCGATAACATCTCTAATCTTTTCTGGTTTAATTTTTAGTTGATATACTTTTGGTGCATACGGACTCATTTCATCTCTAACTTCATTTATAGCAGTCATCATATCATCCATAATAGTCTTTCTACCAATCTTTGCTTGAGCTAAAGCTTCTTCTAAGATTTGTTGAGTGATACCATCAATTTTAATGTCCATTTGTAATGCACAAATACCATTATCAGTTCCAGCAACTTTAAAGTCCATATCACCTAAGTGATCTTCTAAACCTTGAATATCAGTTAAAATAGTATAAGCATCACCTTTCTTAACTAATCCCATTGCAATACCAGAAACAGGTGCTTTGATTGGAACCCCGGCAGCCATTAAAGCCATTGATGAAGCACAGATTGAACCTTGGCTACTTGAACCATTAGATTCTAATACTTCTGATACTAAACGAATTGTATATGGGAATTCTTCTTCACTAGGAATAACTTGCGCTAACGCCCTTTCTCCTAATGCCCCATGCCCAATTTCTCTACGACCTGGTGCGCCCATTCTTCCAGTTTCACCAACAGAATATGGTGGGAAGTTGTAATGGTGCATAAATCGCTTTTGATCTTCTAATGATAAACCATCAATAATTTGATGTTCACCAAGCGCTCCTAATGTCGCAATTGATAATACTTGTGTTTCTCCACGAGTAAACAATGCCGATCCATGGACACGTGGTAGAATATCAACAGCCGAAGCTAATGGACGGACTTGCGTCACTTCACGACCATCAGGTCTAATTTTCTCTTCAGTAATTAATCTTCTAACTTCATCTTTTTCAATATCATGAACAATCATTTTTGCTTTCTTAATTGTTGTAGCTTTATCTTTTTCTGAAGTATATTCTTTAGCTTCATAAAATTCTACTACATCATCTACAATTGCATCAATCGCAGCGTATTTATCAAGTTTTCCAGGAATTTTAATAGCTTCAATCATACGATCTTTAGCCATTCCTTCAACTTCTTTAACTAATTCTTCTGGTAATTCAAATAATGCTACTTCAATTTTAGGTTTACCAACAGCTGCAACAATTTCTTCTTGGAAGGCAATCAATTCTTTAATCTTTTCATGTCCAAACATTAGCGCTTCAACCATTTTATCTTCGCTAATTTCTTTAGCATCTGCTTCAACCATATTAATTGCATCTTTAGTACCAGCTACTTCAAGGTTTAATTCAGTTCCTTCTAAATCTTCAAGAGAACCATTAATAATTAACACATCATCTACTAATCCAACATTAACACCAGCAATTGGGCCATTAAATGGGATATCAGAAATACACAGTGCTAATGAAGCTCCAAACATAGCAGCCATTTCTGGAGATGCATCTTGATCTACAGATAATACTGTATTAACGATTTGAACTTCATTTCTAAACCCTTCAGCAAATAATGGTCTAATTGGTCTATCAATCATTCTGGCAGTTAAAGTACCATGTTCACTAGGTCTTCCTTCTCTTTTTAAGAATCCTCCAGGAATTTTTCCTACAGAATATAATTTTTCTTCATATGTAACAGTAAGTGGGAAAAAGTCAACATCTTTAGCTGACTTACCAGCTACAGCTGTTGATAAGATAACTGTATCATTATATCTAACTAATACAGAACCGCTAGCTTGCTTTGCTAACTCTCCTACTTCTACTGTTAATGTCTTACCACAAAACTCTCTACTAAATACTTGTTTTCCCATATTTTCCATCCTTTTTTCTTTTTTACCAACATTTATTGTAACATAATTACCATTTTATTACATTACAAATTTAATAATATACTTGCGATATTGAAATATATAAACAAAGATAATGCATCCACTATCGTAGTAATCAATGGACTAGCCATAACGGCCGGATCTAATCCAAAACGATCAGCAATCATTGGCAATAGTGTTCCAACCAATTTAGCCAGTATTACAGTGCATAGCAATGTTAATGATACTACAACAGCAATACTAAGTGAAGTTTGATCAATTGTAATCATTTTAATGCAGTTCAAAATTGCTAATGAAGTTCCAATAATAATTGAAATTCTAAACTCTTTAAACAATATTGAAGGCAAATCTTTAAATTTAATTTCATTCAAAGCTAGCCCTCTAATAATACTAACTGATGCCTGTGATCCACAATTTCCGCCTGAATCCATTAACATTGGTATAAACGCTGTTAAAATAACGGCGCTCTTTAATGCATCTTCATATCCTTGAATAATCTTACCAGTAAAAGTAGCAGAAATCATCAAGATCAGTAGCCATGGCAATCTTTGCTTAACAGCTTCAAATACTCCCATTTTTAAATATGGTTTATCAGAAGGTATCATGGCTGCCATTTTCTCAATATCTTCAGTTGCTTCTTCTTGAATAATGTCCACAATATCATCGATTGTAATAATTCCAACCATTCTACCTTCATTATCCACGACAGGAAGAGCTGTTACGTCATATTTAGAGAAAATATGGGCTACTTCTTCTTGGTCTGTCAGTGTATTAACTTCATTTGTATGCTCACTCATGATTTCACTAATTAAAACATTTTCTGGACTCAGTAAAATCCTTCTCAATGTCACAAATCCTAACAGTTTTCTTTGATTATCTAACACATAACATGTATTAATTGTCTCTTTGTCAACACCTTGTTTTCTAATTCGTTGTAATGCAGCTGTCACATCCAAATCAGGATGTAAGTCGACATATTCAGTTGTCATCAAACTTCCAGCGCTATCATCGGGATAGTTTAATAGCTGATTAAGTGTTTTTCTCGTCATTTCATTAGCATTTAACAAAATCCTTTTAACAACATTAGCAGGCATTTCCTCAATTAAGTCAGCCGCATCATCATAATACAAGTCATTTATAATATTCCCAATTTCTTTATCTGTAATAGATTCTATAATACGTTGTGAGATGTCATATGGTAAATAAGCAAAAACTTCCGCTGCTAAATCTTTTGATAATAATCTAAAAATCTTTATTTCATCAGTCTTTTCTACTTCTTCCAAAATAGTCGCAATATCGACTACGTTTAGCTCTACTAATTTCGCCTTAACTTTAGCGTATTTTTTTTCTTCAATTAACGCTAAAATATCTGCGATTTCTAATTCGATTTCTTCCATCGTTATACTCTCCCTTTTTAGTATGATTATTTATATTATGTTTAAACTGATAACTGGGTATGCCATCCATAAATAATCATCCTTTCCTGGCGTTATAACGCTCATAATATTATAGCATTTTTGAAGCTTATTGCCTATATTATTTTGACTTATTAATTTAACCCTGAAAAGAAAAGTTAACTTCCACTTTAAAGGGATCCAAGTAGATTTTAGTCTTACAGTAACTTCTAGTAGAATATATTCTTACAAATAATATAATCTTTATGATGCCTATAACTGATTATATAATCGAGGTGAACAGAT
>JAVBUP010000078.1:0-27057 GCA_031555175.1 Coprobacillaceae bacterium | reverse complement strand
TAGAGCCATGGCAATACTCTCCTCTAAATGGACGTGCCATAAAATAAAATCAAAAGAACAGGTTCTATTTATATAGTAACAAATAAATAGAAAGGAAAGTATGATTTTAGTACTCAAGGTACACTATTATCATACAAGAAATAAAATGCTAACAAAATCAAAATTAGGATTTGGGTTAATGAGATTACCCAGAGATGAGAATAAAAATATAGATATAGCGCGTGTAAAAGGAATGGTAGATGCCTATATGCAAAGTGGCTTTAATTATTTTGACACAGCTTATATTTATAGTGGAAGTGAGCAAGCAATGCATCAAGCTTTAGTAGAAAGATACCAAAGAGATGCGTATACAATTGCTGATAAGTTACCAAGCCATGAATTGCATAGTTATGAAGATAACGCACGAGTATTTAATGAATCACTAAAACGCAGTGGCGTTGAATACTTTGATTATTATTTATTACATGGAATAAACAGAGATAACTATCATAAATTTGTTGATAATGATAGTTTCAAGTTTGTAGCAGAAATGAAAGAAGTCGGAAAAATAAGGCATGTTGGATTCTCTTACCATGATGATCCAGAATTATTAGATCGTATTCTTACCAAACACCCAGAAATGGAGTTTGTACAACTACAATTAAATTATTTAGATTGGGAAAGCGAAGTTATATTTGCTCGTAAGAATTATGAAGTAGCACGTAAGCATGGTAAGCCGATCGTAGTTATGGAACCAATCAAAGGTGGAACACTTGCTTCTTTACCTGATGAGATTGAAAAAACATATAAAGACTATGCCCCACAAAGATCAGTCGCTTCATGGGCATTACGTTATATTGCAAGTCTAGATGGAGTTATGACAATTTTATCTGGAATGTCTACAGAAGAACAACTTGCTGATAACTTAGATACTATGATAAACTTTGAGCCAATTAACAAAGAAGAAGCAAAGATTATTAACACTGTTACAACAGAGTTCTTAGCAATTCCAACCATACCTTGTACGGCTTGTCGCTATTGTGTAGATGGCTGCCCAATGAAAATCTTAATTCCAGATTTATTTTCGGCATATAATGGAATTAAAAAGTTTGGTATGGATTTCCAATCAAAGCAATTCTATGGAATGCACACTGCTAATGAAAACAACCCAGCCAGTGCATGCATATCTTGTGGACAATGTGAAGGGGCATGTCCACAACACTTGAATATTATCAGTTTATTAGAAGACGTTTCAAAAGAATTTGATGTTTAAAAGAAAGAATATGGGGATTAAAATGAAGACAAAGAATTTAGTATTAAGCAGTATGTTTTTAGCAATGGGAATCTTATTACCACAAGCATTTCACTTAGTCGGGGTACAAAATGCAGGATCAGTATTTTCACCAATGCATATTCCAGTATTTATAGCTGGATTAGTATTAGGGCCAGTCTATGGTCTATTTATCGGAGTAGCTACACCATTTCTAAGCTTTCTATTAACAGGAATGCCTGGGGTTAAAATGGTTGGATTTATGATGGCTGAACTTGCAACGTATGGTTTAGTATCTGGACTATTATATCGAACATTTAAACTAAGCAAGAATAAACTTGGCGTGTGGATAGCATTAATTCCGTCAATTATTTGCGGAAGAGTAATGTATGGATTAGCTTTAGAAGTTGGTGCGGCGTTGTTTAATGTTAATATGGGAACATTTACTTCGATATTTGCGTCTGCAGTTACTGGGCTTCCTGGTATAATTTTGCAAATCATACTTGTGCCAGCTGTCGTAATGTTATTACAAAATGCTAAAGTTATTGAAAAATAAAGGCTAAAAATTGAAGCAATCTTAAATACTTTCTAAATCGGAATATTTCCGCTAAAGAAAGTTTTTTTATGAAATATCTTGACTTGGAGTTAACTCCATAGTTTAAAATGTATTACATGAGGAGGTATCAGTATGGAAGTTATAGATACAAGAAAGAGAATAATAGCAGAATCATATCTATGTGTAAGTTATGATAAAGAATGCAATAAAGTTTTATCTTATCAAACTGTTGATGAACAGGTGTATAAATATTTAGCGAATAATATCAAACAATCGGTAATTTAAGGAAGAAGGCATAATATGAAAAATAAGAAAAGTTTAGTAGTGTATTTTAGTAGATCCGGTAATAACTATTTTGATGGTAAGATTAAGAATATTGAAATTGGTAATACAGAAGTAATTGCCAAGATGATTAATGATTATGTTAGGGGTGATATGTTTAGAATTGAAGAAGAGAATCCCTATCCAGCAGACTACAATGAATGCACAAAAGTAGCAAAAATGGAACTGCAAGAAAATAGTCGGCCAAAATTAAAGGCAAGTTTAAGCGATGTGTCTAGCTATGAAGTAATCTATGTTGGATATCCAAACTGGTGGTCTACAGCACCAATGCCCATTTTTACATTTCTTGAGCAATATGATTTAGCGAATAAGATAATCATCCCATTCTGTACTCATGGCGGAAGTAGATTAGGTAACTCTGTTACAGATATCAAGAAATCGTGTCCTAATTCACGGGTAATGAATGCAATTGCTATAGTTGGTAGCGATGCTACCAATTCTTTAAATGAAGTTCAAGCATGGATTGATAATATGTAATTTGACTACTACTTTAATAAGTTGTAGTTTTTTTATTGACATTTAGGCGCTGATATATTATATTAAGCATATGCTCAATGAAATTATTTATTGAATAGCAAGGAGGTAGTATAATGAATCAACGGGAACAACAAAAAGAAAAACGTAGGATGCAATTACTAGAAATAGGATTAGATCAATTCATTAAAAAAGGTTTCTATGGCACTTCTACAAGAGAAATTGCCAAAATCGCTGGAATTAGTTCTGGACTAATGTTTCATTATTTTCCCTCAAAAGAAAATCTTTACGAATCATTAATTAAAATCGGATGTGGAAAAATGGAAGCGTGGGCAGAAAATGAAATCACGGATCCGTTAGGTGCTTTACAGCAACAATTAAACATGGTTTGGGATAATATGTTTACTAAAGAATTTTCATGCAAGATGTTTGTCTTCATTGGATATGCTCAATACAACGCAAAAGATATTTCAGATGACGCGGCAGCATTATTAGCGAATCATGATGTGATCACACAAACGATCCCAATCTTTGAAGCTGGGCAGAAATTAGGAGTCTTTAAAGATGGAGATCCGTTGGCATTATCGATTGCTTTTTGGACACCAGTACAGGGGATTGCGGAAGCGATTGCGTTAGTGCCCAACCGACCTCTCCCAAATCGAGAGTGGATTTTAGATATAGTAAGAAAGGATAAGTAAGCTCATGGAAAAAACTTATGACAAAGTATTTAACTCATTCTTAAAGAAAAAAGATGTCTTTGAAGGAGTGCTATATATTGAGAATTCAGCAGGTGATCATTGTTATAGCAGGGCAACTGATGGTCTTGATATAGATTCACCTATGGTAATTGCCAGTATTACTAAACTATTTACAAGCGCCTGTATCTTTATGCTGTGCGAGCAGGGAAAGCTTTCTTTAGAAGATAAGGTCATTAAGCACATTGCAAAACAAGAAATTTCGGGGATTTGCGTTTATAAAGGACACGATTATACAGATGAGTTAAGAATTATTGATTTAGTAAGTATGAATGCAGGAATAGCAGATGATTTTGAATCTGGGGAAAATAGTGAACTGCGCAAAATGTTCGCTCAAGGCGATTATGATTATCCAATATCACAAGCAATAGAAATCGCTAAAAAAACTCCGGCACATTTTAAACCCGGTGATAGAAAAAATGGTTTTTATGGTGATATCAACTTTGATTTGCTTGGAATAATAATTGAGAAAGTTACAAACAAAAGTTTTGATGAAGTTTGCAAAGAATCAATTTTCCAACCATTATCAATGAATAGTACTCATTTCATAAATGATGAAGATGAAACAATGCCACATATTTATTTAGGAAATATGGAACTTACTAATAGAAATAAGTTCTTGAAAAGCTCTAAAGCTAGCGGTGGAGCGATATCTACTTCAAGAGAAATAATGGTATTTTTAAAAGCTTTCTTCACAAATAAATTATTTGATAATCGTATATTTGAAGAATATCCGATTATGAGACATTTGCAACCATCATTTGGACCAATTCTTTATGGTTGTGGTCATATGCAGATACCACTAAAGTCAGCGTATACATTATATCAAGGTAAAGGAAGTTTGATAGGACATTGTGGGACAACTGGATCATTTGCCTTCTATTATCCAGAAAAAGATTTATATTATGTTGGTAATTTGAATCAAATGGCAAAACCACAGTATGCAATACAAATAGCAATGCGATTAGCAATGACAAAATAGAGAATAATTACTGGCACAATACAATTGAAGTATTGTGCTTTTCTTATGCTTGAAATGTAACATTTATATTGCATATATACTATAAATATCTTACACTTAAGAAAAGTATGATTTGTCGAAAAACGGCTATTTCATTTCTAGAAAATAGTTAAAAATATTAGCTAGCAGCTAATGAAAAAAAGACTATATCTTATACAATTAATATAAATACGCATTGCTAAAAGTATCAAATTGAAACGACAGAATATGGTATAAAAGATACTAATACAAATAGCGAAGCAAATAAGTTCTTGGGAGGGAATGAAATGAAAAAAATATGTAAGTACTGTGGTTCTGAATTGAATGTTGGGGATAAAACATGTGAATCATGTGGGGCAAGTGCTGAAGAAGAAGCAGTACCATTAAAAGAAAGATTTAAATTTAATAATGATGACTATAATATTGATACTAAAAAAGAGAAGAAAAAAAGAGGATTAGCTTCTAAAATACTAGATGGAATAAGATATTTTTTTGGTTTTGGATTTATGCTTTCTTTTTGGACGGTATATCCCGGTGTGGCGCGCTACATTGGAGTATTAGCTGCATTGAGTATCACGCCGCTTATTTATAATCTTATTAAGGGATTCTTTGATGGTGAGTCTGTAGTGACACGTAATTGGGGTAAGGTCCAAGTTATAGTGCCGATAGTATTATTAGTAATTATGGGAGTTGCCCCAATCGATGAGGGCTTGAAAGAGATTAATTGTTCTACTGACCCACTAGTATTAGCTATTGGTGAAACTCGAGATGTTGACTTTAAAACTAATCAACGCTTGATTAATTTGAATAAGTTTGAATTTACTTCATCAGATCCAACAGTTGCTTCTGTTACAAATGGAAGAATTTCTGGTTTAAAAGAAGGAACTGCAACTGTAACTATTATGGGTAAGGATGATATCACAGGAACTGTGACATACACTGTCCAATATGTGAAATTAGCTGCTATTGATATTACTGGAGATACAAAGCTATTAACTGGCGAATCTGGGAAACTTAAAGCTATTTTAGATCCTGTCAATGCATCAGATAATGAAATTACTTGGCAATCATCTAATCCGAATATTATAGAGGTAGATAAAGATGGCAATATTAAGGCTATTGGAAGTGGCAAAGTAGTTATAACAGCTAGTTCGAATAGTGGTATTATTGCCAGTAAGGAGGTTGGTTCATTCATTGGTGTGGATTCTATTGAATTTGAATCAAAAGAAATTACGGTTGAAAAAAATAAAGGTACCACGGTTAATATTAGTTTAATGCCTACAAATGCTGACAAGGCAGGAATTATTTGGTCAAGTGCTGATGAGGAAATTGCCACAGTAGTTAATGGTGTAATTACTGGTCATAAAGAAGGAAAGACAAAGATTACTGCTACTTCTGTAAATAATGAAAAAGCTACTATTGTCGTACATGTTAAGGAAGTATATGCTGAGAGTGTGGCGACAAACCCAACATCTGTTTCATTGAAAGCTGGTCAAACAGCTACAATATCAGTAACAGTTGCTCCTGATAACACGAGTGATAAAACTGTATCATGGACTTCAAATGATGAGGCAGTAGCTATAGTTAATGATGGTGTTATAACAGGTGTCGGTCATGGCGCTACTGTGATTAAAGCGACATCAACAAATGGTAAAGTTGCATTAGTAAATGTTACGGTGACCGAAACCTCACCGATTACGCTGACGCATTTCAACTATACTAAAGATTCAGTTTGTGGAATAGAGTGGAAATTTGGCTTTAAGAACAACACTCAAAAGCAAATCAATTATATTGAGATTTCGTGGAATAATTATAATGCTCTTGGAGATTTAGTATATGATCAAATTAGTAGAGATAGTTATACAGCGATAAGATTTACTGGTCCGTTAGCTCCGGGTAAATCAAGTGGATCTTATACTAACAACACAAGATTCTATAATTGTAATTATAAATCATCAGCAGTATCAGAGATTAAAGTAACTTACGCTGATGGATCTGTTGATAATATCACGAAATATGACATTATCTACTATACTGGAATATCAAATTAAACTTAAGAAACATTTTCATAATATGAAGATGTTTTCTTTTTGAGAAAACACTTTAAAATAAATGTAATTGTAATTTTGCTAGTGTTATAATTAGTACAAGGAGGCAGTAAATTATGACAAAAGGATTTTCAAAAGATTTTTTATGGGGAGGAGCTACTGCTGCAAACCAATGCGAAGGCGGTTATTTAGAAGGTGGTAAAGGGCTAAGCACTGCAGATGTTATGGCAGCAGGTGAACATGGAAAAGTGCGTGAAAACACTTATAATATTAAGGATGGAGTGTATTATCCTAGCCATGTAGCTATTGATTTTTATGGCCATTATAAGGAAGATATTGCATTGTTTGCGGAAATGGGCTTTAAGTGTTATCGTATGTCAATTAACTGGGCTAGAATCTTCCCGAAAGGTGATGAATTAACACCGAATGAGGATGGTTTGAAATTCTACGATGCAGTATTTGATGAATGCTTAAAATATGGTATTGAGCCAGTTGTGACTATTAGCCATTATGAAACTCCATTATACTTAGCACATACATATGGTGGGTGGAAGAGTAGAAAGTTAATTGAGCTATTTGAAAGATATTGTGAAGTAATATTTACAAGGTATAAAGATAAAGTTAAGTATTGGATGACTTTTAATGAAATTAATTGCATTTGCATTGGACCTTGGATGGCTGGCGGAGTAATTGAAGAAGATAAACAATCTAAGTATCAAGCGGCTCATCATCAATTTGTGGCTAGTGCAAAAGCTGTAATTATGGGGCATAAAATAAACCCAAACTTTAAAATAGGAATGATGCTTGGCTATGGACCATCATATGCTGAAACATGTAATCCTGATGATGTTATGCAACAAATCATCAATGGAAGAAGCAATTACTTCTTTGGTGATGTACAATGTCGAGGATATTATCCAAACTATATGTTAAAAGAATGGGAACGTGAAGGAATCGAAATAGTAATGCAACCAGGTGATAAAGAGTTATTAATGGCTGGTAAAGTTGACTACATAGCATTTAGCTATTACATGAGTATGGTAGATACGGCCAAGGATAATGCAGAGAAATCTTTAGCTAACTTCTTTAGCGGTGTTAAGAATCCGTACTTAAAATCATCTGATTGGGGTTGGCAAATTGATCCTGTAGGGCTTCGTATCGCATTAAACTGGTTATATGATCGTTACCAATTACCATTATTTATAGTCGAAAATGGGTTAGGAGCTAATGATGTAGTTGAGGAAGATGGAACAATCAATGATGATTATCGTATTCAATATTTACAAGATCATATCAGCGAAATGAAAAAAGCTGTAGAAATTGATGGTGTAGACTTAATAGGATATACGCCATGGGGATGTATCGATATTATCTCAGCTTCAACAGGGGAAATGAAAAAACGCTATGGATTTATTTATGTGGATAGAGATAATGCTGGAAATGGTAGTTTAGCTCGTTCCAAAAAGAAATCATTTGATTGGTATAAAAAAGTAATTTCAACAAATGGTGAGGATTTAAGTAATAATTAGCAATATATTTATTGAATAGAAAAATGTTTTTGTTATTTTTGGTGATTAAATAAACATTAATTATGACTTAAACTCGACTAAATAAAAACCGTCAAACGACGGCTTTTTATTATTTCAACAAATAATGTGAATTAGTTATTATTTTACGTAGAAACGCCATGGAAATGATATAGCTTCTTGCGCATAGTTAATCCCAATTCTTGGAGAAGTCGATATTTCTAGGTTGGGATTATCAATGCCTTCAATACTGCTGCATATAAATAATTCAGAATCACAAAGATCTTTACCGTTGTCTGATTTACTAATACCCATTGCTTTACACAGTTTACCTGGACCATTTGAAATATTTTTGACTTGCAGTGGAGTTAAATCTTGATAATCTTTTCCATAACGAAGTAGGGAACACTCATCTATTCCTTTGACAATCTCTACACCTCTTATCAATACAGCCGCCGCTTCTCCTTCAATTTGAGTTACAACATTCATGCAATAATGCATTCCATATATAAAGTAGACATAAGCTATACCGCCTGTTTCATATAGAGTTTGCGTTCGTGGAGTAATTTTATTGCATAAGCATGACATGCCTTATCAATAAGCCCTATGTAGGCTTCTGTTTCTGTGATTCTTCCAATTATGTAGTTATGGTTATATTTTCTGACAAGATATTTTCCAATTAAGTCTTTGGCTATAAATAATGTATCTTGCAGATAATATTCTCTAGGCAAAGCTTTCATACAGTAATCCTCCTACTATTATAATAATTATAGTCATAACATAAGCAATTAAAAGAAAAAGTTATAAAGTGGTATACTCTATAACTTAAACCTTTGGAAATCATATATATGTTTTGGTTCTGTTGTATTATTTATTAAGTCTTCTAACTCATTTAGTAATGACGCAATAGTTACTTTTGCGAATTCATTTTTCATAGCGTTGATAGCATCATCCATATGTGGATTCATAAGGCTGTAGATATTAACAGCGACTGGGTTTTTATCAGAATAATATCCTAAATCATAGAATTTAAAAATATCACGCTCATCCTCATTTTCTACAGAGTTATAAATATCTAATAATGTAATCTCACTAGGATCTTTAAGTAGATGAACTCCACCATATTTTCCAGTACTTGTGTCAATTAATCCATTCTTTTTTAAATCAAGGAAAATATTTCTCACAATTACAGCATTTGTTCCAGTACTAATAGAAACAAGCGCACTTGTAATTCTTTCATCTTTAGAGTATGCCATCATTAGTATTGAGTTTACTGCAATTGAAAAGTTTTTATTTACTCGCATATCATCACCATAATTAATTATAGCAAAAAAATAAAAAAAATCAATTGTAAGCGTTGACATTACAATTAACTAGTGCTATTATTGTAATGTAAAAAGTTACAGTATAGGAGAAACATTATGATTAAGATAGTATTATGTTGTGGTGCTGGAATGTCATCAAGTTATTTAGCGACAAAAATGCAGAAAGAAATTGAAGAAAAAGGAATGGACAAAGAATATTCGATTGAGTTCTTTCCATTTGGAATGGTGCATGGTAAAGCTGCCAAAGAAGTAATAGAAAAATATGATGTAGCAATTCTTTGTCCACATTTAAAGTATGAAGTGCCAAAAATGATTAAAGATGCTGGTGGAATTGAGATACCTATGTATATTCTACCTCCCAAGATTTATGCGAACTTAGAGCTTGGTGTAATTATTAAAGATGTCTTGGATGTTATGGATAGGTTCAATACTGATAAAGTAAATCCTGTTGTATTCCCAGGTGAAGAAAACACGATGCGAGTATTAAGAACTGTAGCTCATAGAGATTTAAATAAATAAGGAGAGACTAAAAATGATAAATATAATGTTATGCTGTTTAGGAGGATTTTCATCAAGTCATATCGCCAGAGTATGCCAAGAAAAGATAGAAGCAAATGGACTATCGGATAAAATGTCAATTGAGTTTCAACCATTTGCTGGAGCTAGTGAGTCATTAGCAGATAAAATGAATGAGAAAACTGTAGTGATTTTATGTCCACACTTGCGCTTAGAAATACAAGGATTTTTAAAACGTAGTGGAGATAAATTGCATGTACCAGTATATGTATTACCTCCTAGGATGTATGCCGTATTAGAACCTGAGGAAATATTAGCTGATTGTGAAGATGTAATAAGAATGTATAATGAAGGGATGGCTAATCCAATACATTTCCCTAATGAGGAAAATGTATTAAAGATTACAAGAGGAGTGGCATATAGAAACAAAGGATAACTACGTTATCTTTTTTTTAATATAAATAGTTATTATGATTTTAAGTTTGTTTACAATTGCATTAAAAAAGTGTACAATATATCAGTGTTATTCGATTTGGAAATTATGATAGATTTTGAATAAGAGTGAAAACACTCTTTTATTTTGGTTTTATATTAAAAGTAGCACATGAGAGGAAGATATAAATGGAATTTAAAGAATTGGGAATAATCCCATCAATACTAAGTGTGTTATTTGAGCAAAACTACATTACTCCAACACCAATTCAGTCACAAACAATCCCAGAAGGATTAAAAGGAAGAGATATATTAGGACTTGCGCAAACAGGAACTGGAAAAACAGCATCGTTTGCGATTCCAACATTACAGCATTTAAGTAAGAATAAAAGACTTGGTCATAATAATCAAATTAGAGCCTTAGTGCTAACGCCAACTAGAGAGTTAGCAATTCAAGTGCACGATAGTTTTGAAACATATGGTAGAAACGTACCACAAAAATCAGCTGTTATATTTGGTGGTGTCAGACAAGGCAAGCAAGTTAATGAACTAAAAAGAGGTGTAGATATACTAGTTGCGACACCGGGAAGATTATTAGACTTAATTCAACAAGGATATGTTGATATTTCTAAAATAGAAATATTCGTACTAGATGAAGCAGATAGAATGTTAGATATGGGTTTTATCAATGATATTAGAAAAATTATTAAACTGATTCCTATCAAGAAACAAACAATGTTATTTTCGGCAACAATGCCTAAAGAAATGGAGTCAATTACAAAGAGTTTATTAGTAGATCCTGCAATTGTAACAGTAACACCAGTTTCATCAACTGTTGATACAATAAGGCAATCGTTATTTTATGTCGATCAAAAGAATAAAATTAATATGCTAGCCGATTTTATTACTGAGTCTAAAACAGGTTCGATTTTAGTTTTTGCAAGAACAAAACATGGATCTGATAAAATCGTCAAAGAACTTGCTAAAAAGAATATTGTCGCTAAAGCTATCCATGGTAATAAGTCACAAGGGGCAAGACAGTCTGCTTTAGATAAATTCAAGAAGAAGGAAATAAGAGCATTAGTAGCAACTGATATTGCTTCCAGAGGTATAGACATAGATCAATTAGAGTATGTCATTAATTTTGATTTGCCAGAAACACCAGAAACATATGTACATCGTATAGGTCGTACAGGTAGAGCTGGTAAAGAAGGAGTAGCTATTTCGTTTTGCTCTTTCCAAGAAAAACATCTTTTAAAAGCAATTGAAAAATTAATTAAGAAAGAGATTGAAGTAATTGAGAACCCAAAATATCCAATGATTGATGAAACAATTAAAGAAAAAGGAAGAAAGCAAAGGCCACGTAGACAAGAATCACATAATAACAGTCAGCAAAAACCAGAAACTAGCCAAAGTAAGAAATTAAATCACAAATCACAAAACAATAAAAATAACCCTGCTAATGTGAGTAGGCAAAGTAATAGACCGAAGCATAAGGATATATCTAATACATCAAAGAATAGAAACTTTGGTAGAGGGGTAAAGAAAAAATAGATAAAAATTAATGGAACTATCATCAGATAGTTCCATTTTTCCTATAATTCTTTTGAAAACTTATGCAAATAAAATATGTGTATGGCAGCCATGCTGATATAACAAACGCCAAAGATACTGACAACTAGCCAATCTTTTTCCAGGATGATAGTTATAACTGCTGCAAGCCCCACAATAACGCCTAAATAGTCAAATGCTTTTGCTTTAGATGCATTATTGATAGATATATTTCTTTCATCATTTTTTTCGATTTCTCGAATTTTGGCTAGCTTAGGGTTAATCATAGGCATTATATTAGTTATAAACATTGGAAGTGCAATTCCTCCAAATAACCCAGCTCCAACACCTAGACAAATTCCTGACATCAATTTATTATGCTCACCAGTTAGTATAAATGTGCCAAAATAGACTAGTATAGCACAGAAAATGACAACAACCAAGTTCATAAATATTTTGCTTTTCTTCATTTTAATCCTCCTCATAAATGAAAATTTCTTCAACCGTTTTATTAAAGAAACGAGCTATTTTAATTGCCAAAATAATAGATGGATTATACCTATCATTTTCTAGTGATCCAATTGTTTGCCTAGAAACCTCTAAATGTTCAGCAAGCTCTTCTTGTTTAATGCCACGTTCTTTCCTAAATTCTTCTAACTTATTTTTCAAGATATCACTCCATTCAATGGAAAGTTTGCTTTCCAAATATATTATAATTAATCTCCAGCATAATGTCAAGTATACTTTACATTTATTTATTTTGTTAGTGTTAAAATTATACAAATAAAAACTGCATTATTGCAGTTTTTTAATGTTCAGCTTCTTTCCTTGTCCTATGAACAGTGCCATGAGGATGTTGTACTGGGGCATAAATTGAGTAAAGTTTAATTGGACTACTTCCTTTATTGATAAGGTTATGAAGAGTATTTGCTGGTACAATTATTGCGCTATTACGCCCGACACTCATTCTATCAGTGCCCATAATCATTTCTCCAACGCCTTCAACAATCACCAACATTTGATCAAGGTGAGGATGAACTTCTTGTCCGATTTCATCCTCTATACTCATCAAAGTAACTTGTAAATGATTTCCTGTCCATATTGCTGTACGAAAGTTGTTATTGTTTAAAGCAGCTTTTTCAATATCAAAAATAATTAGCGTGGCCCAAAGTCAGTTTCATTTCTATAATAATTGTTTTCTATCATTTGTTTACCTCTCTTATATTTATATAGTATTCATAAACCATATTCTGGTGCTATGACTATATGGTACAGTAATATGTTGCTATATTATACATGTTATTGATATACTAATGGTAGTTGCGACAGAGGAGGGTGATTCATGGATAAAACATTTGTAATGTTTATAGAAAAGACAAAAATATATAATCGTATAAATAAAGAAATAGTGACCAGTCATGTAAATAATTTAAAGGATTTAGACATGAGTGGTTATATGAATTTATGTGGGGTGTTCAAGGGATATCCTGGTATGGCTGGGATGGTTATCATAAATGCTAAAAGTTATGAAGAGGCAGAAGAAATATGTAAAAGAGACCCACTTGTCACTGGTGGCTATGCTACATACAAACTAGTAGAATTACAACTAGCTAATAAAGAGAATAATTATCTATTATAGAAATATTTCAGGAGGAAATCAAAATGAATGAAGTAGATATTTTTGTGGAGAAGTTGGAAGGCGATGCTAAAGAATGGACTAAAGAGTTTGTGGAGTACATGAGAAATAATTATCCGGAGTTTCTGGAAGTAATTTCTTTTCAAATGCCTACATATAAACTAGGTTCTGGCAAGATGCGAAGTTATATAGCATTTGGATTTGGAGCAAATCATTTTTCACTTCATTGCACAGATTTTGATTATATTGCTAATCTTAAGATGAGGCTTAGTAATGGAGGCAAAGGTAAAGGATGCGTAAATGTTAAGTTTACTAATCGAGATGAAAAAGAAATTCTGATACAAGCGATAGATGATATTATTGATCGTCATAAAGCTTTATTGTAGAAATAATAGTTTTATTTTTATTATATTTAGAAAGTAGTTTACAAAATATGTAAATGCTTTCTTTTTTTGAAACAAAAATATATTTAGATATGATATAATATTGTTGAGGAGCGTGAAATAAATGGAAAAAGTATTTCCGAAAGGATTTTTATGGGGAGGAGCAACAGCTGCAAACCAATGTGAAGGTGGATATAATGAAGGTGGACGTGGCTTAGCTAACGTTGACGTAATTCCACATGGAGAAGACCGTTTTAAAGTAGGTTGTGGATATATGGAAATGTTCGATTTTGATGACAAACATCATTATCCTGCACAATTAGGTATCGATCATTATCATAGATATAAAGAAGACATTGCATTATTTGCAGAAATGGGATTTAAGACATACCGTATGAGTATTGCTTGGTCTCGTATCTTCCCAATTGGTGATGAATTAGAACCAAATGAAGAAGGATTAGCTTTCTATGAAGATATGTTCAAAGAATGTAAAAAATATGGTATTGAACCATTAGTTACAATTACTCACTTTGACTGTCCTATGGGATTAATCACTAAATATGGTGGTTGGCGTAATAGAGAATTAATTACTTTCTATGAAAGATTGGTAAGAGTATTATTTACTCGTTATAAAGGATTAGTAAAATATTGGTTAACATTCAACGAAATTAACGTTATTTTACATATGGCTTTCATGGGAGCAGGAATCTGCTTTAAAGAAGGTGAAGACCATAAGAAAGTTCAATATCAAGCAATTCATCATGAATTAGTAGCTTCTGCATTAGCGACTAAAATCGCTCATGAAATTGATCCTACAATGATGGTTGGATGTATGTTAGCTGCTGGAGCAACTTATCCTTATTCTTGTAGACCAGAAGACGTTTGGGCTGCAATGGGAGCTGGACGTGTTGGATATTTCTTCATCGACGTTCAATCAAGAGGATATTATCCTTCATATGCATTAAAGCAAATGGAAAGAGAAGGAACTATGCCGGTAATGGAAGCTGGAGATGCTGAAATTCTTAAGAATCATACAGTAGACTTCATTTCATTCTCATATTATTCTTCAAGAGTAACTGCTACTGATCCTGAAATTTTAGCACAAGCATCTGGAAATATGTTCCATGGTGTTAAAAATCCATATTTAAAAGCATCTGAATGGGGATGGCCTATCGATGCATTAGGTTTCAGAATTACTTTAAATGAAATCTATGATAGATATCAAAAACCATTATTCGTTGTAGAAAACGGATTAGGGGCGAAAGATGTAGTTAATCCAGATGGATCAATTATTGATGACTATAGAATTGAATACTTACAAGCTCATATCGAAGCAATGAGAGATGCTATTGTTGAAGATGGTGTTGATCTACTTGGATATACAACTTGGGGACCAATTGACTTAGTTGCTGCTTCTACTGGAGAAATGAGCAAACGTTATGGCTTCATCTATGTAGATCGTCAAGATGATGGAACTGGTACTTTGGCTAGATCTAAAAAGAAATCATTTGATTGGTATAAAAAAGTTATTGCATCAAATGGTGCTGACTTAAGTAACGATTAATTGTAATAACAGGCTATAAAAATAGTCTGTTTTTATTTGTATGTCACTAAAAATCCCAGTTGATTTATTGTTTCATAAAATAGGATTGACAGTAATACATAATGAGTTTATACTAGCAATTAAGATATAAAGCGTTGAAAAGAAAGAGTAAGTTTATTATCTCTATAAAGAGAGTTCTTGGTTGGTGAAAAAGAACATGAGTTATAAGCTGAACACATCTTTGAGCTATCTACCGAAATAAGGAAACTTAAAGTAGACTAGATCGGAACCCGTGCCCGTTATCGCACTAGAGTATGATAGTACTTGAAGAGGTTAATACTGTGAGGTATTAATAAAAAAAGGTGGTACCACGATATAACAATCGTCCTTTCATAGGACGATTTTTTTATTTTCTGTGGAATTCAATACTTATGTCTAGAAAGAGGGATAAGAAGATGAAAACATTAAAGAGATTAAGCAGTTTATTATTAGCAGTAATACTAGTTAGTGGTTGTGGGCAAAGTGTGAAATACACAAGCTATCAAGATTTGTTGGATAGAGGCAGTATAGTAATTGGTGTTGATGATACATTTGCGCCTATGGGATTTAGAGATGAAAATGGGGAATTAACAGGATTTGACATTGATCTGGCAAGACTAGTAGGCGAACAAATTGGTTTAAAAGCTACTTTTCAACCAATTGATTGGAGCATGAAGGAGTCAGAGTTAAACGCAGGAAATATTGACTTAATATGGAATGGTTATAGTATTACAGATAAGAGAAAGAAAATAGTAAATTATAGTGATGCCTATTTAGAAAATAGACAAGTCATCGTTGTATTAAGTAGTTCTGAAATTAATACAAAGAATGATTTAGTTGGTAAGGAAATAAATGTACAAAAAGAATCAAGTGCTTATGAAGCAGTAACTAGTGATGAAGAGTTTTATAACTCTTTAAAAAATTTAATAGAATTTGATAACTATATTGATTGCTTTATGGATTTAGAAGCTTCAAGAACACAAGCAATCGTTGTGGATGAAGTATTAGCAAGATACATCATTGCTAAAAGAGGGCAAGCAAATTACCGAATCTTAGAAGATAATTTTGGGACAGAAGAATATGGAATTGGTGTGGTTAAGGGAAATGATGAACTTAGAGAAAAAATTAATGAAGCATTAGATTTATTAAAAGACAATGGCCAATATGATGCACTTTGTAGTAAGTGGTTTGACTAATATGGAGATGTTGACAAAAACACTTCCTTCATTATTAGCTGGTACAAAGATAACATTATTAGTTTTTGGAGTGACATTAGCAATGTCACTCCCATTAGCGATTGCGTTATCATTTATCCGTGAATTAAATAGTAAAATAATTAATAGATTTATTGGGATATATACCTATATTGAAAGAGGAACTCCATTATTATTACAACTGATGTTTGTTTTCTTTGGACTACCATATTTAGGAATAGTAATCAGTCGTGAGTTAGCTATAGTAATTGCATTTGTCTTAAATTATACTGCTTACTTGGCAGAGATATTACGTGGAGGTATGAATGCAATTAATGATGGTCAGTATCAAACTGGAAAGGTACTAGGTTTAAGCAATCTAAGTATTTTGAGAAAGATAATGCTTCCTCAAGCTATCAAAAATTCTTTGCCTGCAATTGGCAATGAGGTGCTAAGCTTAGTGAAAGATACTTCTCTAATTTATATTCTAGGCGCGAGTGAGTTATTAAAGGCAGGTAGAGGAGCAGTTAATACTTATGCTTCAGCTATACCATTTATATATGTCGCCATTATCTATTTAGCGATTAGTGCAGTATGCACTTTAATAATGAAAAAAATAGAGAGTCGCTATGACTACTATTAGGAGCAAATCTATGATTAAAATTCGAGAATTAAGTAAATATTATCAAGATGTATGTATCTTAAACAAAACATTTCTTGAAGTCTCTGTAGGAGAAATTGTCTGCTTACAAGGTCCATCTGGAATTGGGAAATCAACCCTACTACGCTGCATCAATCAGCTAGAATCATTTGATGGTGAAATAATAGTTGATGGAGTTACATTAAGTAAAGATACATCCAGACGAGATAAAAAGATCTTTCAGAGAAAAGTGGGGATGGTATTTCAAGACTATAATCTCTTTCCACATCTTACTGCTATGGAGAATATACTACTTGCAATTGACAAAAAAGAAAGATCAGTAGTGCAAATAAAAGCAAGAGAATTATTATCTAAAATGGGTATTGATGATAAGGAAAATGCCTATCCAAGTAAATTATCTGGAGGGCAACAACAGAAGGTTGCGATTATTCGTGCTTGTGTCCTTGAGCCAAAAGTTATATGTTTTGATGAACCAACATCGGCACTTGATTCAAAATCAATAGCTGAAGTCACTATGATAATTCAGGAGTTGTCAAAATCTATGGCCATTATCATTGTAACTCATGACAATAATTTTGCACAAACCATTGCAACTAAAGTTATCGAATTAAAAGATAATAAACTGATGTTGGTTGATAGGTAATGAAAATTATTAGTGTTATTCATTAGATATTGGAATAACATATTATAGAGCAAAGAATAATTAAATTCTTTGTTTTTTTGTTGACATATTATTTAGTTATACGTATAATAGTTAGTGAACTAACAGTTAGGCAACTAACAATTTGCTGAAAGGGTGATAAAATGAAAGAGCATAAAAAATCAATAGGGCAATTCTCAAGGATTCTACAAAATAGAATTAAACGTATACTAGATAAAATGAGTGCGGAATCTGGTGTAGAAGGGATTACTGGCTTACATCATATGGTAATTGGTTTTATTGAACATAGTGAAGGCAAGGATGTTTTTCAAAAAGATATAGAAGAGAGATTTAATGTAAGACGATCAACTGCTTCTGGTATTCTTTCGTTAATGGAAAAAAACGAACTAATTGTAAGAGAATCTGTAGTTGAAGATGCTAGATTGAAGAAGATAGTTTTAACCCCAAAAGCCTATGCATTACATGAAGATCATTGGCAAAAGATTTTGCAAATGGAGGCGGGTTTAGAAGAGGGGTTGTCTAAAGAGGAGTTAGAAACATTTTTTATTATTGCAGAGAAAATATTAGAGAATGCTAAAAGAATGGAAGGAGCAGAAAATGATTAAGAAATTATTAGGAAGTGTTAGAGAGTATAAGAGAGATTCAATTCTTGCGCCGTTGTCTGTAACTGGTGAAGTAATTATGGAAGTAATGATTCCTTTTTTAATGTCGCTAATTATTGATAATGGGATTGGAAAAGAAGATATGAATTATATTCTTAAAATAGGAGTTATATTAGTAGTATTTACTTTTATTTCTCTATACTGTGGATTTAAAGCTGGAAGATTTGCGGCTCGTGGATCTGCTGGGTTTGCTAAAAACTTAAGAAAAGATATGTATGAGAAAGTGCAAGGATACTCGTTTGCTAATATTGATAAATTTTCAACGTCAAGTATTGTTACTAGATTAACAACTGATGTAGCTAATATTCAAAATGCTTATCAAATGATTATTAGAGTTGCAGTAAGAGCGCCAGCGATGCTGATATTCTCATTAATTATGGCATTTACAGTTAGTCATAAACTGTCGTTAATATTTTTAGCGATAGTGCCATTTTTAGGAACAAGTTTATATATCATTATTAAAAAAGTTCATCCAATATTTGAAAGAACTTTTAAGAAATATGATAACCTAAACAATATTGTTCAAGAAAATGTAAGAGGTATTAGAGTTGTAAAGGCATATGTCAGAGAAGATTATGAAACAAAGAAATTCAAGAAATCTTCGCAAGATATTTATAACGATTTCACAACAGCGGAAAAGATTCTTGCACTAAATAGCCCATTAATGCAATTTAGTATGTATACGTGTATTTTAGCTATTTCGTGGTTTGGAGCTAACATGATTGTTGGTAGCAGTTTAACTACTGGTCAATTAATGAGTTTATTAACTTATGTAACGCAAATATTAATGAGTTTAATGATGTTATCAATGATTTTTGTTATGATAACAATTTCAAGAGCATCATGTGAGAGAATAGTAGAAATACTAGATGAAGAATCAGACCTAACGAATAAATCTGAAACAATTAATGAGGTATTAGATGGCTCAGTTATATTTGAGGATGTAAGCTTTAGTTATAGTAAAGATATTAATAAGATGGTATTAAAAAATATCAATCTAGAAATTAAGAGTGGTGAAGTAGTCGGTATCATTGGTGGAACTGGGTCTAGTAAAAGTTCACTAGTGCAGTTACTACCTAGACTTTATGATGCAACATCTGGTCGAGTATTAGTTGGTGGACAAGATGTAAAGGATTATGATTTGGAAGTATTAAGAGATTCAGTAGCGATGGTTTTACAAAAGAATATTCTATTTTCAGGAACTATTAAAGATAATCTAAGATGGGGAAATGAAAATGCCAGCGATGAAGAAATCATTGAAGCGTGTAAGCTAGCTCAAGCTGATGAATTCATTCAAACTTTTCCACATGGCTATGACACTTATATTGAGCAAGGGGGAAGTAACGTATCAGGTGGGCAAAAGCAAAGGTTATGTATCGCAAGAGCACTATTAAAGAAACCAAAGATTTTAGTATTAGATGATTCAACTAGTGCAGTAGATACGAAAACTGATGTTTTGATTCGTTCTGCTTTTAAAGAGAAAATTCCAAATACAACAAAATTTATTATTGCACAACGCGTCGCATCAATTGAAGAATCTGACAAAATTGTGGTGCTAGATAATGGTCATATTGATGGCATTGGAACTCATGATGAGTTATTAAAATCAAATAAGATATATCAAGAGGTTTACTATTCACAAACGAAAGGAGATGAGTAACATGCCACCGATGAGAGGAACAAAAAAAGCGCAAAATCCACTTGCAACGACTAAACGTTTATTATCATATGTTACAAAAAATCATCCAATTATGCTTGTGTTTGTAATAGTTGGAATATTAATAAGTTCATTAACTGGTGTATTAGGCTCAGTATTTTTAAAATCATTAATAGATGACTATATTACACCATTACTTGGTAGTGCTAATCCAGACTATACTAGTCTAATTAGTGCCCTAATTAGAATGGGTGCTATATACTATATTGGTGTAATATCGACATATTTATATAATCGATTATTAGTAAATATGACACAAGGCATTCAAAAGGAAATCCGTGACGAAATGTTTGAACACATGCAAACTCTATCGATCAAGTATTTTGATAGTCATTCGCATGGCGATACAATGAGTCACTATACAAATGACATTGATACATTAAGGCAAATGCTATCACAAGGTATACCACAGGTATTCTCTAGTTTGATTACAATTGTCGGAGTATTTATTTCAATGTGTTATGTTAATATTCCATTAACATTTGTAGTAGTAGCAACATGTAGTATTTCAATATATGCATCTAAGACAATTGCTGGTAATAGTGCAAAATATTTTATTGAACAACAAAAAGTATTAGGTAAAGCTAATGGATATATTGAGGAAATGATTAATGGTCAAAAAGTAGTAAAGGTATTTAATCATGAGCATAAATCTATTGAAGGTTTTAATGTTTTAAATGATGAGTTGTGTGAGAAAGCTACCTTAGCTAATGGCTTTTCTAATATTCTTGGTCCTGTACTAGGAAATATTGGCTATTTGCAGTATGTGTTACTGGCAACAGTAGGTAGTGCTTTCGCTATTAATGGAGTTGGTGGATTAACGCTTGGATCAATCGCATCATTTCTACAATTAAGTAGATCGTTTAATCAACCAATTAATCAAGTCTCACAACAATTTAATTCACTTGTTATGGCATTGGCTGGAGCGGAAAGAATCTTTAGCTTAATTGATGAACCATCAGAAATAGATGAAGGAACTATTGAGTTAGTAAATGTTAATATGCAGGATGGAAACATTAGCGTTAACGAGCAAGCTACTGGCAAATGGGCATGGCAAATTCCATCAGATGAAGGATTTAGTTATGTGCCATTAAAAGGTGATGTGAGATTCTTCGATGTAGATTTTGGGTACTCAGATGAAAAAATAGTCTTACATGATGTAAGCTTATTTGCCAAGCCTGGAGAGAAACTTGCTTTTGTTGGAGCAACTGGTGCCGGTAAGACAACTATTACTAATTTAATAAATCGCTTCTATGATGTGCAAGAAGGTCGTATTGAATATGATGGTATTGATGTAAAGAAAATTAAAAAACATGACTTAAGAAAATCATTAGGAATTGTCCTACAGGATGTTAATCTGTTTACGGATACTATTAGAGAAAATATTAGATATGGTAAACTTGATGCAACTGATGAGGAAGTATATGCAGCTGCAAAATTAGCTAATGCTGATGATTTCATTAATATGTTGCCATTAGGATATGATACTATTTTATCAGGTGATGGTTCTGGATTATCTCAGGGGCAACGCCAATTGTTATCAATTGCTAGGGCAGCTATAGCTAATCCCCCTGTTATGATTTTGGATGAGGCAACTAGTTCAATCGATACAAGAACTGAAGCAATTGTGCAAGATGGTATGGACTCATTAATGGATGGCAGAACAGTATTTGTAATTGCACATAGATTATCGACAGTTAGAAATTCTGATGCAATCATGGTGCTAGATCAAGGTAAGATAATTGAGCGTGGAGATCATGCTGATCTGATTGCTCAAAAGGGAAGATATTACCAATTATATACTGGAGCATTTGAATTAGATTTAGATTAGGCAACACACTGTGTTGCTTTTTCAATCGATAATAAGAGAGTTAGTGTCAAATTGATTAATATGTTATAATATTTATAATTATTTAATGCGAGGTAATATATGGATAATCAAGAGCAAAAACATCAAAGACGTGTTCGCTACAAAGGAACACATCCAAAAAGTTATAAAGAAAAATATAAAGAGTTACAACCAGAAAAGTATCCTGAGACAATAGGCAGAGTCATATCAAAAGGTAGTACTCCAGCTGGAACACATATTCCAATTATGGTGGATGAAATACTAAATTTTTTAGAAATTAAACCGGGGCAAGTTGGGCTTGATGCGACACTAGGCTATGGAGGACATATAACAAAAATGTTAGAATGTTTGCAACAACTTGGTCATCTGTATGCTTTAGATGTTGATCCAATTGAAATTGAAAAGACTAAGAAACGTTTGCAAGATAAAGGTTTTGGAGAAGACATTTTAACTATATTTCAAACTAATTTTGCAAATATAGATCAAGTATCTAGTGAACATGGTAAATTCAATTTTGTGTTAGCTGATTTAGGGGTTTCATCTATGCAAATTGATAATCCTGAGCGTGGCTTTTCCTTTAAGAAAGATGGCCCATTAGATCTAAGGCTTAATCCATATAAAGGCATCTCTGCATCATCACGTTTACAAAAAGTTAGGCTTGATGAGTTAGAGGGGATGCTAGTCGAGAATGCAGATGAGCCATATGCTAAAGAGATAGCAAAAGAGATTTATTTAGAAGTTAGAAAAGGTAATACAATTTCAACTACTAAAGAATTGCAAAAAATTATTGAAAAATCATTACAATTTATACCAAAGAACCAGCAAAAAGAAGTATTTAAGAAGTCATGTCAAAGAGTATTTCAAGCACTTAGAATTGATGTTAATCAAGAATTTGAAGTGTTGTATGATTTTTTAGAAAAATTACCAGATGTGTTAGAAACTGGTGGTCGTGTAGCAATATTAACGTTTCATTCAGGGGAAGATCGCTTAGTAAAGAAAGCATTTAAGCAATTACAACAGGCGGGAGTATTTAGTGAAGTAGCTAGGGATGTTATTCGTCCATCAATTGATGAATGCAATGTAAACCCGCGTGCAAGGTCAACAAAATTAAGATGGGCTATTAAGGCATAGATGGACCATACTATACTTCAAATAATGACATAACGTTCAGAAAGTTTTTATGCAATCAGGAGTAGAATTAATGCAACGTCACATTTATTGAAAGAATTATTTTTTTAACTTATACTTATACAAACAGGAGGGATTAAGATGATTTTTTCAGAAAAACTACAATTAATACGCAAGAGTAGAGGAATAACACAAGAGGATTTAGCAGATAAACTTTTTGTATCGAGGCAAGCAGTTGCTAAGTGGGAAAGTGGACAGACATATCCTGATATATCAAATCTGGTTCATTTAAGTGAATTGTTTAAAGTGACACTCGATTATTTAATAAAGGATAATGAGGAGTGTTTGATAGGATATAGTGAGTTACAAGACATTCCAAAAGAATTCAATAGTTTTTTGGTGAATGCGAAGAAGAACACATATGCCGCAAAAAGTGGCAAATGCGAATCAAGTCGTCCTAATAGTCATGATTACAAATACGAAGAAGGCAAACTGCTATACATTGATACTTACCTAGGTAGTGAACGATTCCAAGGACAAGAAGCTGTATGGAATGATGGCCAACCAGTTTATGCGATGAATTATAGTGGTCGCGTATTAGGAAAAAGTTTTAGCGGTGACTTTTTAAATGAGGCATTAATGAATGTGCCTCTCGATAAACCATTTAGGGGACCTAATCTATACAGTAGCAATGAATTTGTATATCACTGTAATGTGGATGGTAATGAGGAATGGTTTACAGGCTATGAGGAAATATATTTCAAAAATACAAAAGTCTATGAATTGTATTTTCACGGTGGAATAACAAAATAGGTAACGTTCAACAGATTGCAATTGTGATCTGTTTTTTTTGACATCTTTCCAAAGCATAGTTGTGTTATAATTATAATAGGCAAAGGAGACAACATATGAAGAAAATTGATAAAGATATTTTTGAATTAGTTGAGAATATGGATGGACCAACTCTTGGTATCGCTAAAAATAGTAACGTAGAAATACTAGAAATAGATGGTAAGTATTTTAAGAACCTGTCTAAAAGTGGAGTTCTACAAAAGTATGAAGATTGGCGCTTGAGTCCAGAGGAAAGAGCAATTGACCTTGCTACTAAATTGTCAATTGAAGATATTGCAGGGTTGATGTTATATAGCAGCCATCAAATGATTCCAGCAATTGGAGAAGGCCCATTTACTGCTACATATTCTGGTGGTAAATCATTTAGTGATGCGGGCGTAAAACCGTGGGAATTATCAGATCAACAGCAAAAGTTCATTAAAGAAGACAAGGTAAGACATGTACTTATCATGCGTTATGCAGATAAAGAAGTAATGGCTAACTGGAATAACATAGCACAATCATTGGCTGAAAAAGAAGGATTTGGGATTCCATTGAATAATAGTAGTGATCCTCGCCATGGTACGATAAGCGATGCTGAATATAATGGTGGTGCTAATAGTGATGTTTCAAAATGGCCTGATGGTATTGGAATAGCAGCTACATTTGACGCAAATACCGCTTTTGAATATGGGAAGGTAGTGTCTAAAGAATTTAGAGCCATTGGTTTAACAACGGCATTATTCCCACAAATTGATATTACAACAGAACCAAGATGGATGAGATTTCATGATGCATTTTCTGAATCAAGCATTATGGCAGCAGATTTTGCGAAAGCTTATTGTGATGGACTACAAACATCATTTAATCAAGAGATAAAAGATGGTTGGGGATATGAAAGCATCAATGCGATGGTTAAGCATTTTCCTGGTGGTGGAACAGGAGAAGCCGGTAGAGATGGTCACTATGCATTTGGTAAATATGCCGTGTATCCAGGAGATAATTTCAAAGATCATTTAAAACCATTTATCGATGGAGCCTTTAATTTAGATGGTAAGACAAAGAAGGCATCAGCGGTTATGCCATACTATACTATCTCTTCTGATATAAGCGATGAGAGTGTTGGTAACTCATACAGTAAATATATTATTCAAGGATTGCTTAGAGAACAACTGAACTATGATGGGGTTGTATGTACAGACTGGGGTATTACAGCAGATCAAGGACCAACAATAGATGGTTTCTTTGGTGGTAAATGTTGGGGTGTAGAAAGCTTAACTGTAGCCCAACGTCATTTGAAAATACTACTTGCTGGTGTTGACCAGTTTGGTGGAAATAATGATGCCAAGCCTATTTTAGAGGCTTATAAAATGGGGTGTGCAGAGTTTGGTGAAGACTATATGCGCAAACGTTTTGAAAAGTCTGCAGTTAGGCTACTGCTTAATATTTTTAGATTAGGCCTGTTTGAGAATCCATATGTTGATGTTGATAAGGCCAAAGAAATTGTTGGCAATGAAGAGTATATGCTTCAAGGATATCAAGCACAAGTGAAATCACTGACGCTACTTAAAAATAAAAATAAAGTTTTGCCAATAACTACAAAAAAGAAAGTTTATGTTCCTAATCGAACAATTAATCCTTATATGAATTTCTTTAGTATGATGACAAAGAAAGAAGTAATTGTACCTGTTAAGAAGGAATTAGTAAATAAGTATTTCGAATGGGTTGATAAACCCGAAGATGCAGATATAGCGTTAATCTTTATGGAAACTCCAATTAGTGATAGTTATAGTGTGACTGACATGAAAAATGGTGGCAATGGCTATATGCCGATTAGTTTGCAATATCGACCATATTTTGCAGAATGGGCTAGAAGAGAAAGTTTAGCAGGGGGAGATCCGCTAGAAAATTTCGACAATCGCTCGTATTATGGAAAGATGGCGAAGACTGCTAATGAAAGTGACTTAGATAATGTAGTTAATCTTAGAAAGATTATGAAAGATAAACCAATAATTGTCTCTATGAAATTAAAGAATCCAACAATAATGGCAGAGTTTGAGCCATTAGTTGACGCAATACTTGTTGATTATGGAGTGCAAAATCAAGTAATATTTGATGTGCTATCAGGAGCATATGAACCATCAGGATTACTACCATTACAAATACCAATTGATATGCAAACAGTGGAGGTTCAAGCTGAGGATGTACCATTTGATATGATTCCTTATATTGACAGTGAAGGGCATATCTATGATTATGGTTTTGGTATGAGTTTTGCTGGAGTTATTGACGACAAGAGAAAATTGAAATATCATAAATAAGTCTATAGAGCATCGTTAAGATGCTCTTTTTTATGTATGATTCACAGGAGTAATATTGTAAAGAGATTTGTGAAATGCTATACTCAATATCGAAATGAGGTGATTTAATGGCTGGGTTTGTTATTATATTCTTCATAGCATTTGCATGAATAATCGTTTCTGCAGTTCGCACATATTTTAGCAATAATGCATCCCCAATAATTACTACAAACGCAAAGATTATTGATAAGAAACATGACTGGAATACTCATACTGATGCAAATAATCATATGCATAGTGATGATACTTATTACATATTTTTTGAATTAGATACAGGGAGTATAATGCGATTTGTTGTAAAAAGTTCATTTTATCGTAATGCGTACTTACATGAGTGGGGAAAACTTACTTTCCAAGGGACTAGGCTACTTTCCTATGAAAGCAATAATAATAGTTATCATAGGTAGGATTTTATATTGTAATTGAATCGAAGAATAGCAATAATAAAGAAGATACAAAACTAAGCAAATATTGCTTAGTTTTCAGACTGTTGACAAAGTATTGAGGTACTTTGTCTTTTTTTATACAGTGATAAAAGGATATTTGATATAATATAGATAGGTGATAACTATGATTTCTAAACATTCTAATGCGAATAAAAAAACGATGCAGATGGTTGA
>JAVBUP010000048.1:0-67708 GCA_031555175.1 Coprobacillaceae bacterium | reverse complement strand
TAGAGCCATGGCAATACTCTCCTTTGAATGGACTGTGCCATAGAATAAATATAAAAAGAACAGGTTCTATTTATATAGTAACAAATAGAAAGAAAGGAGTGTATGATTTTAGTACTCAAGGTACACTATTATCATACAAGAGGATAAAATGAATATAAAGATAGTGACTGTTTTTGGCGCTAATGGTACGATGGGAGCAAATATCTCTGCAATTTTTGCTTCTTTTGGGAATGCAAAAGTATATATGGTATGCCGCGACAAAGGCAAATGTGAAGAAGCAGTAAATAAAGCGGTGCAGTCTGTAAAGGCAGAATCTATAAGGGATAGACTTTTTCCTTGTACTTATGATGATTTGGAAATATGTATTCGTGAATCTGATTTAATATATGAGTCGTTAAGTGAAGATTTAAACATTAAAAGAGATTTATTTACTAAAATAAAACCATTCATTAAAAGTGATGCGATTATAGCTACAGGAACATCTGGGTTAAGTATAAGTGAATTATCAAAATCATTTGAAGATTTATCTAACGGATTTTTAGGAATTCACATGTTTAATCCTCCATATAATTTACCGTTATGTGAAGTAGTATTACATAGTGAGCATCAAAAGCTATTATCTGCTGATGTTAAAGAGTATTTAGTTCAAAAACTACGAAGGACAGTTGTTGAAGTGAAAGATTCTCCATCGTTTCTAGGTAATAGAATTGGCTTTTTCTTTATAAATGAGGCTCTTAACCTTGCCGAAGAAAACATGGATGATGGTGGTATTGACTATATTGATGCGATTATTGGTGGTTATACGGGGAGAAGTATGTCGCCACTACTAACTGCTGATTTTGTTGGTTTGGACACGACTCTTTCTATTATTGATTACATCAGTGATAATACAGATGATGAGTATAATAATTCTTTTTTATCTCCAAAATATTTAAGAGAGCTTGTAGATAATAAGATGCTTGGCAGAAAAGTTAATGTGGGTCTTTATAAAAGAGATAAAGAAACCAAGGAAACATATGTTTATGATATTAGAGAAAAAACATATCGATTGAAAAACGATTTCAAATTTAACTTTGCAAATGAAATGATAGATAATATTAAAGTTGGGGATTATAAAAATGCTTTTAATATTCTAATTGGTAACAATAGTAAAGAAGCGCTTATTTGTAAAAAAATATTGCTAAAATACATAGTCTACTCTTTAAAGATATCACTTGAAGTTTCTGATGATATATCATCATGTGATGATGCGATGGCGACTGGATATTCATGGATTCCACCACTTGCCTTAATGGAAGCCTTCGGTGGAGCTAATGTTGTTAAGAGTCTTGTGCATGAACTTCTGGGTGAGGAGTACATAGCAATAATTGATAATCAAGAAGTTTTTAGCAAAATTCCGAGTAAATCGAAATACAATTACGCACCTTTTTTAAAGGCTAAGTATTAGGAGGATATTTATGGCAAAAGTATATATTTTAGGTGGTTCGCAAACCGATTATTCAAGAAATTGGACTAAAGAAGGAAAAAATGTTATTGCTTTACTGAGGGAAAATATATTTAGTGCTTTAGATAATATAGGAATGGATAAGGGAGAAGTAAAAAGATTAAATAAAGACAATAAAATTGCTGTATTTGTTGGTAATTTTATTGCTGAGAACTATATTAATCAAGGGCATTTAGGTGCATTGTTGACAGAAGTGGATTCTTGCTTCTATGGAGTACCTTCTGCAAGATATGAGGCTGCATGTGCATCAGGATCTGTGGCAATTGATTCTGCCTGCAGTAAAATAAGAGACGATTCTTATGATGTAGCAATAGTGATCGGGTGGGAGTTAATGAAAACTGTTGATTCAAAAACTGGTGGAGACTTTCTTGGGAAAGCGGCTTATTATGAGAATGAGGGAAAGGGAATTGACTTTCCTTTTCCAAGATTATTTTCTAAGTTAGCAGATGAAATAATTGGAAAATATGGTTTAAATGAAGAACGATTTATGAACAATCTTGGCAAAATCTCATATATAAACTATTCGAATGCGAAGAGAAACCCTCTAGCGCAAACAAGAAACTGGTATATTGATGAGAAACAAGTTCAATTAAGAAATACTAAAACTAATCCTTTAATAGGTGGAAGTTTAGCTCTCACGGATTGTTCTCAAGTTACAGATGGAGCATCTACAGTTATCTTGTGTTCAGAAAAATATAAACATGAAAAATATAACGAGCAACCAAAACCAATTGTTAAAGGTTTTGGTCACCGAGTAGCTCCTATGCAGTTTAATAAAAAAATTACAGATTCAAAGCAAAGCGATTATGTGCTACCATGGACCAGGCAAGCCATTGTTGATGCATATAATAGAGCGGGTCTTACAGTGAATGATATTCAAGTATTTGAGACACACGATTGTTTTACATCAAGTGAGTATGCTGCGATATCATGTTTTGGAATTACTGAACCAGGAAAAGAATATGAGGCAATTGAGAATGGCGATATATCATTTCATGGAAGATTCCCTATTAATCCTAGCGGGGGGCTAATAGGTTGTGGCCATCCAGTAGGATCATCTGGTGTTAGAATGTTTTTAGATTTGTATCGACAAGTATCAAATGAGGCTGATAAATATCAAGTTGCTAATGTGCGAAACGGGCTAATGCTTAATATTGGCGGAAGTGCTACCACTAATTACTGCTTCATAGTTGGAGAGGATTGCTAATGAAAAAGGATATATATATATTTGGTTCATCTGGTTTTGGGAGAGAAGTGGCTTGGTTGATTGAGGAGTTGCCTGATTGGAACATTCTTGGTTTTATAGATGATGACGAGAGTAAAATAGGTGAAATAATTAATGGATATCTGGTATTAGGTAATACTGACTATTTACTTTCAGTTAATGGAAAAATCAATGTAGTAATAGCAATTGGAAATCCAACTGTTCGAGAAATCATAGTGCAAAAGTTGAGTGTGTCTAATAATGTTTTATTTCCAAATATAATTGCAAATAATGTGCGCATTTCTAAGTACATTGAATTAGGAATTGGAAACATTATTTGTTCACAATCAGTCCTGACAACTAACATAAAGATTGGTGATTTTAATCATGTCAACTTAAATTGTACTATTGGGCATGATGTAGTGTTAAGCGATTACATAACTATTTATCCTAGTGTCAATGTATCAGGGAATGTAGAAATATGTAATTTGGTCGAGGTTGGAACAGGAACAAGAATAATACAAGGAAAGAAAATAACGAGTGGAGTTATTTTAGGAGCGGGGTCGGTTGTTGTAAAAGATATTATGGAACATGGGACATATGTTGGCGTGCCTGTTAAGAAGGTAAAATGATGAAAATACTATTTTTATCAATCTCATATAAAGAAGCTCAGGAAAATATCTATACTGATCTAGTTCGAGAATTATTGGAAAGTGATCATGAAGTTACTGTAGTTACCTCTAATGACGATAAAATATATAGTGCTGGCAGCTTAAGAGTATATGGAATTAACAAACCAGTTACACAAAAAAAGAATCTTATTGCAAAAGGAATGAGTACATTATTTGCCGGATTAGATTTTTCAAGGACTATTAAAAGGCACTTGATGAATGAATCATTTGACTTAGTACTCTATGCAACCCCACCAATTACGTTAAATAGGGTAGTAAAGTTTTGTAAAAAGAAGTATAAATGTAAGTCATATTTAATGCTTAAGGATATATTTCCTCAAAATGCCGCTGATTTAGGTATGTTAAGCGAGAAAAATCCAATTCATTTATATTTTAGAATGAAAGAAAAAGAATTATACAAATTATCAGATTATATTGGATGTATGTCTCAAGGTAATGTCGATTATTTGTTAAATCATAATCAATATCTTGATAAAAATAAAGTAGGAGTGTTCTATAACTCGATAAAAATTGGTGATTTTCAAAGTCATGGTGCAAGTTCAACTTCGGATACTACATTTATATTTGGCGGTAACATGGGAGCTCCACAAAATATTTCTGGTTTATTAGGTATAATTGAAGAATGTGCCGGCATTCCAGAAGCTAAGTTTGTACTGGTAGGTAAAGGGACAGAAGTTTCTAAGATAACAAATTATATTAAAGACAAACGTCCTACTAATTTGGTTTATCACGAATTTTTAGCTAGAGATGAGTATGAGAAACTTTTACTATCTGCTGACGTAGGAGTAATCAGTTTAGACCCAAGATTTACAATACCAAATATACCATCAAAACTTCCTACATATATGAATTTAAGAAAACCGATTATTGCCTTTACGGACGTAAATACAGATTTGAAAGATATCATAAAACAATCTGATTGTGGTTGGTGGTTTGATGCTAAAAATAAAAGCAGCATAATTGAAGGTATTAACATGATTTGCTCAAATAAGGAGCTGCAACGATCTAAAGGTAATAATGGATTTGACTATTTAGTAAAGAATTTTGATGTTAAAATCAATGTTAAGCAATTAGAAGATTTCTTTGAAAATAGTTAGTAACTTTTTATTTAATTGAGAAAGAACTATTCTTTATGCTATCTATGTAATTTATCAACAATTAACTTGCTAAGATTTGGTTACAACGAATTAAGAGAGGTGTTTTATGAAACTATACAAAAAAATGCGCAGTTATTTTATTGAAGAATCAGATTTAGGCAAAGCTGATTGGATATTTTTTTGTGTTATATTTGTAATTTGTGGTTTTTTGTTTTGGCATCGTTTTGATTTACCTATAACTATAGAGCATTCTAATACCATGATTGACTCTTTTGTTAGCGGTACACCATGGAAATTTTATGGCGATGTATATCAAAAAGCATTTAACGGTGGTTATTCAAGTGTCCTTCCAAGCATTACATGGGATTATAAGATAGCCGCATATTCATTTGCACTTTACTTTGCATTAGCGGTTGTAAACTTACCACTTTATATGATGTCAAAAATTGTAAATTTGCCACTTTATGTTTTTGTATTATGGGATAAAATAATCATTATGGCATTAACTATTTACTGTGGTATGTTAATAAAAAAATGTGCAGAACAATTGGGGATAGGTAAAAAGAAATCCAAATGGGTAATGTATGCTTTTTTGACGTCACCTATTCTTTTGTTTGGTAGCACAGCTTTTGGTCAATTAGATATTGTCCAAGTTGTCTTTATGTGCCTTGGGTTTCTTGCCTTCCTAAAAAGTGATTTTAAGAAATTCTGTCTTTGGTTTGCTATAGCAATTGATTTAAAACTGTTTGCTGTCGTAGCTTTTTTAGTTTTAGTTTTACTGGTTGAAAAAAGACTATTTCATATTATTAAGTATTTATTAGCTGGGTGCTCGCTTTACATAATGGAAATTGTCATATTTTCATTTTCGAATGGAAAAGCATTATCTGCTTCATTAATGAAAGCAAATTACAATTTTAAGGGTTTTGTATTTGAGAAAGGTGTTAATCTATTTGGAGAAGTTACTTTCTCGGTTGCAGCAATGATCGTAGTTTTTGCTTTTGCTTATTTTATTAAAATAAAGAATGAAGAAGATCTCAAGAGATTCTCAATTTTAATGCCACTCACTGCATATATTATGTTGTTTAACACTATATACTGGCATCCACAATGGATAATAATTGTTCTACCATTTGCAGTACTATCAATGTTTTATTTTGATAATTTTAGGATTAATATTATTTGCGATATAGCTTATAATTTTGGATTTCTAGCTTTTTTAATAGTCAGAAACCATGCTATAGATGTCAGTGTTCTTTTATCAGATGCGCTATTTCATTCGATTTCTGGAAAAGAAATAGACTTATTGAATGCTGATTGGTTTGCAGATTTGCTGACAACGAAGTTAGAATTACCAAACTCAATTTATTTTACTGTTTTCTTTATTGGTGGTATTTTGATTTTTGTATTTAAATTTTTGCAGAACGTAATAGTTGACAAAAATGAAGATATTGAATCTAATAGGGTAATGCGCGGATATGTTTGGTTTAGAGCATGTGGTATTTTAATGCTGATTATTCCTTTTATATTTTCTTACTATAATACATGAATACAGATACTTTGTATCAATGTTTTGATATGATATTATGGAACTATAATTTTTATTTTTAATAACAATGGGGGTATATTATGGATTGTGTATTAATTATGGCGGGTGGTAGAGGAACAAGATTTTGGCCAGCTTCAACTACCGATAAGCCAAAGCAATTTCTTAATTTATATGGGAATAGGTCGATGCTGCAAAACACAGTTCATAGATTGAAACCACTAATCCCTTTAACGCAGATATTTGTGTGCACAGGGGAGCAGTATGTTGATTTAGTTAAAGAGCAATTACCTAGTATTCCTGATACCAATATTATCATTGAGCCTAATTCTAGAAATACTGCTCCATGTATCTTGCTTTCTAGCATATATATAAATTCAATATGTAAGGATGCAAACATCATTGTGTTACCTTCTGACCATATAATAAATAATGAAGTCGAGTTTTTAACTATGTTGAAATCTGCAATTGCTTTCGCTAACTCAAATAAGGATGGAATAATAACAATCGGTATAAGGCCTGATAGAGCTGCCACAGGATATGGATATATTAAGAAAGGAGTCAAAGTTGGCATCAGTGGTGATAAAAGCGGCTATAAGGTTGAAAAATTTGTCGAGAAACCAAATTTAGAGCGAGCCGAATTCTATTTGGGTGAAGGCGATTACTTATGGAATGCAGGAATGTTTGTTTTTAATGCACTTTCGATGATTAAAGAGTTCGAAAAATTAGCGCCATCAATATATTCAAAGCTAATTAGATTGCCGAAATATAGTAGCAGTAATTATTTTAGTGAATTAAAGAAATTATATAAACAATGTGAGCCAATATCAATAGATTACGCAATCATGGAAAAGTCAGATAATATTTATGTTATTCCAGGAGATTTTGGATGGGATGATGTAGGGTCGTGGAGTGCATTGCAGAGATACCTAAGTAAAGATGATGGAGGAAATATTGCTAGGGGCATTATACATTTTGAAAATGCTAGTGGTAATGTCGTGTATGCCGATAGTAAAAAAATTGTGGTTGACGGTCTAGATGATTTGTTTGTTGTTCAAGCTGGTGACTATGTGATTATAACGAAAAAGGATCGAATGCAGAATATACATTCTTATAGGTTGAAATATGAGACATCTAAATAAATATCAAGAGTGGATAAACTTTTCTGGGATTGATCACGTAATTTTGGAAGAATTAATCAGGCTTGATAATAAAGAAATCAAGGATATCTTTTATAAAGACTTAGAGTTTGGCACTGGCGGAATTCGAGAATTAATGGGAGCAGGTACTAATAGGCTTAACATATATACTGTTCGCAAAAATACTGAAGGCTTTGCATTGTGGATAGATGAACATGGGGATATCGCAAAAAAAATGGGAGTGGTTGTAGCATATGATAACAGACATTTTTCAAAGAAATTTGCACAAGAATCAGCATACGTCTTAGCAAAACATCATATTAATGTTTTTTTGTTTGAATCTTTAAGACCAACACCAGAGCTATCATATGCAGTTAGAGAGTTAAAAGCGTTTGGTGGCATTGTAATAACAGCTAGCCATAATTCTAAGGAATATAACGGGTTTAAAGTTTATGATCAAACTGGGTGTCAATGTATTCCGTCTTATACGGATGCAATCAGTAGTAAAATAAAAACGATAGAAAATGAGCTTTTGGTGCAAACATGTAATGATGAGGAAAAAGTAAAATACATCGCTATTATTGGTGAAGATATTGATGAAAAATATTACAATGATGTGTTAAAAATCGGATTGAATCCACATCTTGACAAAAGTAATTTTAAGATTGTGTTTTCCCCACAGCACGGAACTGGTTCTATCCCTGTTAGTATGGTTTTAAAAAAGGCGGGCTTTGATGTTGTAATGGTTGAATCTCAGGCATATCCTGACCCTGATTTTACGAATACAAAAAACCCAAATCCAGAAAGTGCAGAAGCATTTGAAGAAGCAATCAAAACAGCTTTAATCATTGAAGCCGATATTATAATTACAACTGATCCTGACTGTGATCGATTAGGTGTTGCGATTAATAGAGATAATGATTTTCATAGATTAACTGGAAATCAAATTGGGGTGCTTTTACTTAAGTATATTCTTTCACACTTAAAAGAAAACAGTATAATGCCAGTTAACCCGGTTGTATATAATACGATAGTTACTTCATCATTAGGCGATGCCATATGCAAAAGCTATGGTGTTAGAGTTATTAAAACATTGACAGGTTTTAAATATATTGGTAATGAAATTCATCTCGCAGAAGTAGATAAAAGAAGCAGTTTTGTATTTGGATATGAAGAGAGCTGTGGATACTTAATTAGTGATATTACTAGAGATAAAGATGCTGTACAATCTTCATTGCTTTTAGCGGAAATGGCTAATTTTTATCACTTACAAAATAAAGATTTACTTAATGCTTTAGATGAAATCTACAAAGAGTATGGTTATTATGTTGATGAATTAGAGTCACTGACATACATAGGAGAAGATGGATTAGTTAAATTAAATAATTTAATGAGTGCGATACGAAGTTATAACCATGAAAATATGGCTATAGTCAAAATTAATGTGAAAGAAGATTACTTGAATTCAGTGAGGTATGAAAATGGTAGTTATAGTAAAATAAATATTGATAAATCAGATGTAGTTAAGTTTATATTAGATGACGGATCATGGATTGCAATAAGACCAAGTGGAACAGAACCAAAAATTAAATTTTACTATTCAGCGAGTAATATGGAAGTCTTAAAGAAAAGCCGTGAATTTATAAAGATGTTTATGGAAAAAATTGAGTTGTAGTAAGGAGATTTGCATGGAAAGTTTAAATATAGTATTGCTTGCCTATAACGAGGCGCAAAATTTAAAAGTATTTATCCCAAGAGTGATTGAAAATGTTGATACACTTGGTATTTGTTATGAAATAATTGTAGTAGATTCTGCTGTACCTACAGATAATACTAAGGAAATATGTGTTGAATTTGGGGCTAAGTATATTCCACAAGAGGAACCAAATTATGGTGGTGCATTTAGGACTGGAATCAAGCATGTTAATATGGAGCGAATGTTGGTTTTAGATGTCGATGGTTCTCATGAACCTGAGTCTATTCCAGATGTTTATAGGAAAGCAATTAGTGGGTATGATTTGGTCATTGGTTCTAGATACACGAAAGGTGGTCAAACTAATGATTCGCTTGCTTCAAAAATAATGTCTTATGCATTAAATAAAACGTATCGTATAGCATTAGGTATTTCAGCAAAAGATATTTCTACTAGTTTTAGAATTTACAAAACTGAACAGTTAAAAGCTATTACACTTAAATGCAAAAACTTCGATGTGCTAGAAGAGGTAGTATTTATGCTAAAAATAAATAATAAGCCTTTCAAAATTGGTGAAGTGCCAATTATGTTTAGCAAGCGTATATTTGGTGATTCTAAGAGAAAATTAGTGCCTTTTATTGTTACCTATGTCAAGACACTTTTTAGACTAATTGGATTAAGGATTAAATATGCGTTTAATAGCTAGAATAATGAGTTCAAACCTATATAGAAAAGCATTTTGGTATGTGATTATAGGATTATGCGCCTTTATAGTAGATTATTCATTATTTATTTGGCTTGAGCAATATGCAGGAATAGACAAATTTTTTGCGAATTTGATTTCCATGCATGTAGGTGCAATATTTAGTTTTGCCCTTAACTCATATATGAATTTCAAGCAAACTGATAGGCTATTCAAAAAATTTATATCATATTATTTTATAACACTAGTTGGAATAGGGATATCATCTATTATTATAGCGATGTGGCCAGAACAAAGTTTGAAGATTGGTAAAGTTGTAGCTATGATTGTAGTTTCACTTATGCAGTTTCTATTGAATTATTTTGTAACATTTGATGGTAAAAAAGGAGGCAACTAAAAATGAAAAGAGCATTAATTACCGGTATTACTGGCCAAGATGGCTCATATCTTGCAGAATTATTGTTAGAAAAAGAATATGAAGTGTATGGTCTTGTAAGAAGAAAAAGCAGGTTGGATTATGGAAATGCAGGACACTTAATTGGAAAAGTAAACTTTATATATGGGGATTTAACTGATTTGCCATCCTTAATTTTAGCTGTAAAGGAGTCAAGTCCAGATGAGGTGTACAACTTAGCTGCACAGTCTTTTGTTAAAACAAGTTTTGAACAACCAATAGCGACTACTGAGATGGATGCGTTAGGGGTCACAAACTTGTTAGAAGCGATCCGCATAATAAAACCTGAAGCACGTTTTTATCAAGCATCTACTTCTGAGATGTTTGGTTTAGTTCAAGAAACACCGCAAAGAGAAACAACGCCGTTTTATCCTAGAAGTCCTTATGGTGTCGCTAAACTTTATGGACACTGGATTACAAAAAATTATCGAGAAAGCTATAATATGTTTGCATGTAGTGGAATTTTGTTTAACCATGAATCTGAACGTAGAGGTTTAGAATTTGTTACAAGAAAAATTACTGATGCGGTTGCAAGAATATCCTTAGGGCAACAAAAATATTTAGAATTAGGTAATATAGATTCCAAGAGAGATTGGGGTCATGCACAGGATTATGTAAATGCGATGTGGTTAATGCTGCAACAAGAAAATCCTGATGATTATGTAATAGCTACAAATGAAACTAGGACAGTTAGAGAATTTGTAGAAGTTGCTTTTAGTTATGTAGGGATAAATATATGTTGGAAGGGTGAGGGAGTTAATGAAGTTGGATATAATACATCTAATGGTAAAGCAATAGTTAAAATTAACTCAAAATTCTTTAGGCCAGCTGAAGTGGATATTTTGATTGGAGATCCAACAAAAGCTGAAACAGAGTTAAAATGGGTAAGGAAAATTGATTTTAAGGAGTTAGTGTATAGAATGATAGAAAACGATTTGGCACTGAACAAAGCAAAATGATAAAGAGGATACTAATTACTGGTGTAGCTGGCTTTGTAGGTGATTATTTAGTCGAGTTACTGTTGGAAAAAGGATATTTTGTGTATGGTACAAAATTGGCATCTGAAGATTACTTTAATGACAGTATTAATGTTATAAATATGAATATAACAGATAGTGATGAAGTTAATAATATAGTTAAATCTATAAAACCAGAAAATATTATTCATTTGGCTGGACAGAGCTCTGTGGCTAAATCATGGGATGTACCTGATCTGACAATGACAATAAATATTAATGGAACTCTCAATTTGTTGGAAGCGGTTCGCGAGTATTCGCCAAATACTAGGATGCTGCTAATTGGATCTAGTGAGGAATATGGAGATTCATTCAAAAAAGATTGTTGCCCTGCGGAAGATACAATTTGTGAGCCAATCAATCCATACGCAATTTCTAAATGTGCTCAGAAATTACTAATGGATATGTATGTTAAAGCTTATAATCTTAATATATTAGCAACTAGGAGTTTTAATCATATTGGGCCAGCACAATCATTAGGGTTTGTTTTAAGTGATTTTTGCAAGCAGGTTGTTGATATTGAGAAAGAATTAGTTGAAAATTTGATTCATGTGGGAAACCTATCTGCATATAGAGATTTTACAGATGTTAGAGATATTGTTGAGGCATATGTATTACTAATCGAAAATGGTTTAGTTGGCTCAGTATACAATATTGGCTCATCAAAACCTATAGAAATACAAGACTTATTAAACAGAGTTATAGCTAAATCGTCAAAAAAAATTAATGTCATTGTTGACAAGAAGAAAATTAGGCCTATCGATATACCTTTAATCTCAGCCAATGCAAATAAAATCAATAATGAGTTGGGATGGAGTCCAAAAATTGATATAGATACGACGATATTGGATACACTTAATTATTTCCGTTCACTGTAAGAATTGAGAAGATGGTAAATTTGCTTTCATGGAGAGTGTGTTCAACATAATTTTTAATTAGCTTATCGTTCACCCCTACGGTTGTCTAAGAATCTTTTATTCTACCATTAGAAGATAATTTACACATACTTTTAAACAGTCTCTCTTATCCATTTTATTACATAATTAATTTAGAAATACTTATAAGTTAATATAAGTATATAATATTGCTACAATAGTTTTCATATCAACTATATCTCCATTTAAGACATAGTTGTATGCGGATTTTATATCAAGTTGAATTACATCAATGAATTCATCTTCATCACAACCTTTTGGGTTGTCTTTTTTTTCTAATCCATCCGCTAGATAAATGTGGATGTGTTCATCACAATATCCAGGTGTAGGAATTGCTTCAGTAATCTTAATCATCTTAGTGGCTGTATAGCCAGTTTCTTCTTCTAATTCTCTTAATCCACATTCTTCTGGTTCTTCATCAAATTCTAATTTGCCAGCAGGTATTTCAAGTGTGTAACAATCATTTACATAACGATATTGCTTAACTAATAATATCTTTCCATCAATAACTGCTATTACTCCAACACCACCATTATGCCTAACAACTTCTCGTGTTGATGTGTTTCCATTTTCTAGTGCTACTGTGTCTTCGAATACTTTAATTACTTTACCATTATATATTTGCTTACTTGTTAGTTTTGTTTCTCTTGCCATAATATACCTCTCTTTATAGACATATTATACCACATTCATGATTAATGTTTCATGTTTGTTAAATAGGGTAATAATATAAACAAACAATAAACAAATGTAAAAATACTGTAAAAAGGATTTACAATATAGTAATTTTAGCGTATAGTATTACTGTCTTAAGGGAGTAGCGTGCAACACATTGTTGTATCAAAGTCACCAGCGCGGGGTAACCCTGGCTTTGAATTAAAATGCAAGACTTATTACAGATTTTACTGTGATAAGTCTTTTTTTATTAAGAGAGAGGAAGATGGAAATGTTCAATAAGACAAGTCAAGAAGTATTAGATGAATTATCGGTTGATAGAAGTGTTGGATTATCTAGTCAAGAAGCTAAATCAAGATTAGAAAAGAATGGTAAAAATGCTTTAGTGGCAAAACCGCCTAAGTCATTACTTAGAAGAATTTTTGATTCAATCAATGATCCAATGATTTATATTCTGTTAGCAGCAGCTATTGCATCAATTGTAATGGATGAGGTAGCAGATGCTGTAATTATTTTAGTAGTAGTAGTAGTAAATAGTGTAGTTGGGTTAATTCAAGAAAACAAAGCTCAAAAATCGCTTGAAGCATTAAAGAAAATGGCAAGCCCAAAAACTTTAGTAAAAAGAAATGGTGTGCTTGTAGAAATTGATATTGAAGATGTAGTTGTTGGAGATATCATTAATATTGAAGCTGGTAGATTTATGCCTGCTGACTTACGTTTACTAGAAGCTGCTAACCTAAAGATTGACGAGTCTGCTTTAACTGGTGAATCAGTACCAGTTGAAAAGATTTCTGATGCTATAGAAAATGAACAAGTTGGTCTAGGAGACCAAAAAAATATGGCATTCATGTCAACATATTCAACATATGGACGTGGAGAAGGTGTAGTTGTTGCGACAGGAATGGATACACAAATTGGTAAAATCGCTAAGATGTTAGATGATGAAGAAGACCAATTAACACCATTACAAATCAAATTGGCTGGCCTAAGTAAGATCTTAGGTATTGGCTGTGTTGTTGTTTGTTTATTGATTTTAGGTGTTGGTGTTTGGCAAGGAAGAGATTTTGCTGAGATGTTAATGATTGCAATTTCTTTAGCAGTTGCTATTATTCCTGAAGGATTAGTTGCGATTGTTACAATTGTTTTAGCTCTAGGCGTTGAACGTATGAGTAAAAAGAATGCAATTGTAAAAAGATTGCCTGCAGTTGAAACATTAGGAAGTGTTAATGTAATTTGTTCAGACAAAACTGGAACAATTACACAAAATAAAATGACAGTAACTCATATTTATCAAGATGGATTACTTAAAAAAGCTAATGAAATGTCTGATAATGAACGTTTCTTAGTCAATGGATTTATGTTGTGCTGTGATGCTACAAATGAGGAAAGCCGTACTGGTGACCCTACTGAAATTGCATTACTTGACATGGGTAGCTATCTAAGCATCTCTAAGACTGCACTTGATAAGCAATATCTACGCTTTGATGAAATACCATTTGATTCAGATCGTAAGCTAATGACTACTGTTCATCATTATGATGGAAAGGATTTAGTGTTTACTAAAGGAGCATTAGATATATTATTAAGTAAATCAACACATATCTTATTTAATGGTCAAATTAAAGAGATTACTGGTTATAAAGACGCTATTCTTGATGAGGCAAGTAAATTGTCAAATCAAGCACTACGTGTTCTAGCTTTAGCTTATAAAGATTATAGTAGTGAAGCATATGAAGATAACTTAACATTTGTTGGATTAGTTGGTATGATTGACCCAGCAAGAGATGAAGTAAAAGAAGCAATTGAAGTAGCAAGAAATGCATCAATTGCAACAGTGATGATTACAGGTGACCACCAAGATACTGCTTTTGCAATTGCAAGAGAGGTTGGTATTTGTACAAATCCTGAACAAGTAATGAATGGTCATACACTATCACAATTAACTCAAGAACAATTAAATGAAATCATTGAAAATTATCGTGTCTTTGCTCGTGTTCAACCTGAACATAAAGTAATGATAGTAAAGGCGTTCCAGTCAAAAGGATATGTAGTATCAATGACTGGAGATGGAGTAAATGATGCTCCTTCACTAAAGGCTGCTAATATTGGTGTATCAATGGGTATCACTGGTACGGACGTAGCAAAAGAAGCAAGTGAAATGATTCTTACAGATGATAACTTTGTAAGTATCGTTCATGCTGTAGAAGAAGGTAGAAATATTTATAACAATATTAAGAAATCTATCATGTATTTATTATCATGTAACTTAGGTGAAGTATCTGCTTTATTTACAGCAATCTTATTAAACTGGCAATCTCCACTTAGAGCAATGCACATTTTATGGGTTAACTTAGTAACTGATACATTACCAGCTTTAGCACTTGGTGTAGACCCTGGAAGTAAAGAAGTTATGAATAGAAAACCAAATAAACAAGATGAATCAATTTTTGCTGGTGGCGGATGGTTCTATATTATCGTTAATGGTATCTTTATTGGTGCGTTAACATTAATTGCATTTGTGTATGGCGAAAGCAAATATGGAATGAATACTGAAGAAATAATGCATGCTCAAACAATGGCGTTCATGGTATTAAGTGTTTCACAATTATTCCATTCATTCAACACAAGAAGCTTCACAGAATCAATCTTTAAAGTTGGTGTATTCAAAAACAAATTCTTAGTATTATCATTTATTGTTGGATTAGCTTTACAAGTAACAGTTGTTGTAGTGCCTCCACTTGCAGATATCTTTGGGTTATTCCCATTATCTCTTCAAGACTGGGCATTCACAGTTGGTTTATCATTCTTAGTTATTCCATTTAATGAAATATTAAAAATATTTAGAAGAGGCACAAAGTAGTAATTAAATTGCGATAGAGATATTTCTCTGTCGCTTTTTATTTTGTCTGTTGGAACTTAATTATAATATATGGCACATTAACTAGAGTAGGTGAATACACTATTGTAGGTGATAATAAATGACAAAAGTATTAATATTAGATGCAGGACATGGATTAAACACATATGGGAAAAGAACTCCAGATGATATTAGAGAATGGACTTTAAATGATGAAGTATGTGATAAAATAAAAAGATACTTAGAGCCTTATGATATTAGAGTGGTTAGAGCTGATGATCCGACAGGAAAAACAGATGTACCATTAAAAGATCGTAAGTATATTGCGGTTAGAGAAAAAGCTGATATGTATTTAGCGATTCACCATAATGCCTCAGGAGATGAATTCACAAATGTGTCAGGAGTTGAGACATTTTGGCGCGTAGAAAAATGGAAGCCATTAGGGCAAATGCTAGTCGATGAAATGGCATTACAGACTGGGCTTAGAAACCGTGGAACACATTATGGAAAATTTTTGGTAATCAATTCGCAGACAATTCCATCAATCTTATGTGAAGGCGGTTTTATGAATGGAACATATGATAGCTATTATATAAGAAGTGATAAGGGAACATCAGATTATGCTAGAGCAGTGGCGAATGTAGTAGTAAGATATTTAAAGTTAGATTTCAAGGGTACTTCTCCAAAACCAGCTGGTCAGTTATATAGAGTTAGAAAGACATGGGCAGATGCAAATTCGCAAATTGGGGCTTTTAGTGATTTAGAGAATGCGATAGCTTTAGCTAATAGACATCCAGGATACAAAGTGTTTGATGCAACTGGTAATCCAGTTTATCCTACAGTAAATGCTAGAGGGAAACGCGTAGTGTTGAAAAATGACCCACTATATGTGTCGGCAACGGCTGACCAACCATCAACTTATGTATCAGGGGTATATTATCTAGCTGATGGAGTAGAGGTTAATGGACGTTATAGAATAACAAACAACCCAGAGTTAATTGGTGTGACTGGTTGGGTTAATGCTAGAGATATATAAAAGACTTCAGAATTCTGAAGTCTTTTTCTTGATTAAGCTTTGCTAATGTGAATATTTAGAATAGTTGCGAATTTGCCTTCTCCACTAACAATTGTATGACTAGCCTTATATTTTAAGTCATCACATGTCGTTTCATAACTGTTACTTCCAGAATATGGTTGATCAAACTTAAATGTAACTTTTGGCATGCCATATTGGTGATCAGTATCGCGAATTCTCCAAACAATCTTACCTTCAGTACCACTAGCGGAATGGGCTCTACCCATCGCCTTAAATGATCCACTATTGTTTGGATCAATTGGTCCAGGTGACTCACCAAATTTACCCCAAGATAATTCTTGTGAGTATACTTCCAAATGATAATCTGTATTATTATAAACTGTTACTGTAAGATTAACTTTTTCATAATTGACTTCTTGGTCTGTTTCTTCTACTTCAATGTTCTTGCTTTCAAGTTTCATAATTATTTTCCTCCTTTGAATGAAATTGATAACAAATAACTAATAGGCTAAATAAATACTCTTGATCCCTCCTATCCTAACACTGACATATGTATACTTAACTTCTAATTATATTATAATTTTATAGATATAAGAAAAATGTTGAATCTTGCAGTTTAGTAATTTTTTTACAATACTACACATTAATCAAAAAAGTGGTATACTATTAATATTGGGGAGGCAGGTTTATGAGAGCATTAGAAATATATCAAGAAACATCTAAATGGGCAGTTGTTGGTGTTAACTTAGATCCAGAGAAATATGGAAATAAGATATATAAAAAACTTAAAGAGAAGAATAAGATAGTATATGGTATTAGTCCAAAATATGCTGAAATTGATGGAGATAAATTATATAAAGATTTAGGAGCATTACCAGAAAAAGTAGATGTTGTTGTATTTGTAGTAAATCCAGCGATTGGAAAGAATGTTTTAGGGACAATGAAGAATCTAGGTATCAATAAAGTTTGGCTTCAACCTGGTACAATCGATGATGAATTACTAGAAATAGCTAAAGAATATGAAATAGAAACTATTGAAGCATGCGTGCTTGTAGTTGCAAGTTATTAGGAGGAAATAAAATGGTAGATTTCAAAAAAGAAGTTGATAAGATTAAGGAAGAAATAATCCATACTACATCCGAAGTAGTAAGAATTCCGTCAGTTACGAATATGGATGATGTTAAGGATAATGCTCCATTTGGAACTGATATGAGAAAAGCTTTGGATTATATGCTTGCTTTAGGAAAAAAAGATGGATTTGCAGTATTAGATGTTGATGGCTATGCTGGGCATATCGAATATGGACATGGTGAAGAAGTCGTTGGCGTATTAGGACATTTAGATGTTGTCCCTGTTAACGATGGTTGGGAAAGAGATCCATTTAGTGGGGAAGTAGATGATGTAAACATCTATGGTCGAGGGGCAAGTGATGATAAAGGCCCTACAGTAGCGGCTTACTATGCGATTAAATTAATTCGCGACTTAGGATTACCTGTTTCAAAGAGAGTACGTTTAATTATGGGGTGCGATGAAGAGTCGGGAAGTCGCTGCATGAGTCATTATTTCTCTAAACAACCTTACCCTAATTGTGGATTTACTCCAGATGCTTCATTCCCAGGAATTTATGGAGAAAAAGGATTATGCCATTATAAAGTTTTTGGGGAAGCAAAAAATGATTTTATTAAAGAGTTTATTGCTGGAACAAGGCCTAATGTCGTGCCTGGGTTTGCAAGTGCATTAGTAATAGGTAATATAAGTGACTATAGTGACTTTCAAGAATATACTCATAAATTGCAATTGAATGGGAAAGTTAATCAAGAGGGAGATTATGTACGCCTAGAGTTAGAAGGTGTTTCAGCTCATGGTTCAATGCCTGAACTTGGTAAGAATGCGATAGTTCTATTAAATGAATATCTAAGAACTAAGACAAACAATCCATTGGTAAAACTTATTGCCGATTATTTCTATGATGATTGCTATGGCGCAAGAATGGGTATTAATCACTTGGGTGAAATGGGACCTTTAACATGCAACTTTGGAACACTTACATGGAAAGATGATAAATTTGAATTTTGGGTAGATATTAGATTCCCGCATGATAATGATGTAGAGGATATGAAGAAAAGAATTACTGCTACTATGACAAGTTGTGGATTCGATATCCAATTGGGTGTCGGTAAGCCATTATATGTTGATCCTCAATCAGAATTTGTGAAAACGTTAGTTAATGCTTATGCTATGCATTCAGGAGATATTGTGTCAAAACCATTTGCCATTGGGGGAGGTACATATGCAAAATCAATGCCAAATTGTATTGCATTTGGAATGGATTTCCCAAATGGGCCGGATATGCATATCCATGGAAATAATGAATTTTTGCCAATTAATGATTTATTATTAGGAGCAGTAATATTTGCACAAGCGATATACGATTTAATTAAATAAAATGATTTTAACTACTGTCAAACTGATAGTAGTTTTTTCATATCTTAAAAAATGTTTTATATAATGGCCTAATGTTGTATAATTATGTTGAAAGTTGGTGATAGATAGTTATGGTACAAGAGAGAATATTGCTTATTATCAACCCGGTTGCAGGAAGACAGAAAGCAAAAAAATTAGTTGAACCAATAGTAAAATACTTGGATAGTAAAGGGTATAATACTACTATCTATACAACATCGAAAAAAGATGATGCCAGAGATATTGTTTCAAATCATGCAATAGATTATGATCGAATAATATTCTGTGGGGGTGATGGAACATTTAATGAAATTACGTGTGGATTATTATCCTCAGGAGTAAGTATTCCAATAGGATATATCCCGACAGGAACCACTAATGATATTGCTAGCACTTTGAAAATATCACAAAATATGAACAAGGCGTTAAAAGGAGCTACAGGTAGTCTTTACAGAAAACATGATATTGGTTTATTTAATGAAGATACTATCTTTGCATATATCGCATCTTTTGGCGCATTCACCAAAACATCATACGCAACATCTCAAAGATTAAAAAACATATTTGGACGCGGAGCTTACTTTCTACGTGGTGTAATCGATTTAGTGGACAATAAATCACATTATGCCAAAATAATCGCTGATGGGGAGATAATTGAAGGAGATTTTATTTTTGGGTCAGTTAGTAACTCAAATATAATAGCTGGAATAATTAAACTTCCTGAAGAACAGGTTAAGTTTGATGATGGTAATTTTGAAATTATTTTGATAAGAAAACCTGAAAATAGATTTCAAAATAAACGTTTAATAAATTGGTTGTTGCATCAAAAACCAGCAGAAGATGTCATATGTTTTATTCATGCCAAAAATATTGTGTTTGAGTTTAATGAAGGCGTATCGTGGACAGTGGATGGAGAATTTGCTGGCGAGCATCAAATTGTAAAAGTAGAGAATAGGCGACAAGCAATTAGAATTGCGACTAGAAAAGAGATATAAGATTGAGCATTGTTTTATAATATAAGCTTATAGGCTTATATTTTATCGTTTCTATGATATAATGTTCAAGAAAGTTGGGGATGAGATGGAAAAAAAGTATTTATTCTTTGATGTTGATGGCACGCTAAGAACACATGATGAAAAAGAAACTGTGCCAGCATCAACAATTAGAACTATTAAAAAATTAATTGAGAATGGACATTTTGTAGCGTTGGCTACTGGTCGTGCATATTGGAATTTAGGAAGTATAAGAGAGTATTTAGGAATAACTTCAGTGGTAGCTGAAGGCGGGCATTTAGTGGTAGTTGATGATGAAGTTATCTTTGAAAAACCACTAGATAATGATTTAGTTAAAAGAATTGTAACTGAAGCAAAAGTAGCTAATATTCCTTATGCACTTTGTGATCTTAAGGGTAACTATACTGAGTATGAGAAGATGTTTGAGTTTATAGGCGGTCTAAATCTTAAATTAGTTGATAGTATTGATTTAGCTGACTACGAAAAAATCTTTAAAGTATATTTAGATTTACAAGAACATAATGCTCATTTGATTCCGAGTTTACGGGAATACTTTGTATTATATTTTAGAAATTTTGCAATTGTTGAAGCAGATGAAAAATATTACGGAATCAAGAAAGTATTAGAACATTTTCGTGCAGATGAAGAAGATGTGATTGTATTTGGTGATGGGATGAATGATATAAAAATGTTTACTCATGCCAAAACAAGTGTTGCGATGGGGAATGCAGTGCAACCACTAAAAGACATTGCTACTTTTGTAACAAAAGATATTGAAGAAGATGGTATTGAATATGCTTGCCAACAACTAGGATTAATCTAAACATTTTATTAACTATTATCTAAAATAATAGTTTTTTTTATACATTAGTGTATAATAATACTGTAGTACAACTACAGGAAAGGATGAATAAGATGCCATATATTATTGGACTTATCGTAGTAGTAGTGATAGTTGTGGTTATGTGTGTTAATGCATATAACAGATTAATCCATGAAAGAGAGAATGTAAAATCAAGTTGGGCACAAATTGATGTTATATTAAAACAAAGAGCCGACTCAGTGCCTAATTTAGTTGAAACAGTGAAGGGTTATGCAAAACATGAATCTGAAACATTAGAAAAAGTAATTTCAGCTAGAAATAAATACGTTGCTGCACCTAGCCAAGAGCAAGCAGCTATTGCTGGTTCAGAGATGGTTGGAGCATTAAATAGATTATTTGCATTATCTGAGTCATATCCAGATTTAAAAGCAAATACCAACTTTGTTGAGTTCCAAAGACAATACCAAGAATTAGAGAGCAAATTAGCTAAGTATCGCCAATTCTATAACGATTCAGTTATGGTTTATAACAGGCGTAGACAATCATTCCCAACTGTTATTATAGCTAACATGTTTGGATTTGGGCCAGAAACATATTTTGAAGTTAGTGAAGCAAAAGATAGAGAAGCTCCTAAAGTTCAATTTTAATATGAAAAGAACAAAACTTTTCTTGATAATAGCTGCTTTTATAAGCAGCTTTATGTTTATGCCTAATGTATCTGCCAAATCTTTTGAGATTGAAAGTATTAATATTGATGCTTATGTTCAAGATGATGGGTCTATGGAGGTAGTAGAGACTTTTACCTACGATTTTTCAGGAGATTTTACTTATGTTTATAAGACTATCCCAAAAAGTGGATTTAATTCCTTAACTGTAACTAAAGCATACAATCAAAATGGGGAATATAAATATTGTGATGTAGAATCTGCTGGATGTTTTGTAGTGTATGAAACAAACGATGCATATGAAATAGGATTAGTTGGAAATTATTCTAATTCATCTTACACATACACAATTGAGTATACATTAACTGATGTTATTACAAAGTATAACGATGTAGCTGAGTTATATTGGAAATTTGTTGGCGATGAAATTGATCAACATGTAGGCAATGTGAAGATCAATATCTATTTACCAAATGAAACTTCGCAAAATAATGTAAGAGCATGGGGCCATGGTCCATTAAATGGTAATGTTGTTATTAATTCTGATGGCTCAGTAGCTTTAGATGTCACTAATTTAAGTAAAAATACTTTCGTGGAGGCAAGAGTTGCATTCCCAAGGGAAATGATTGTGTCTTCAAATAAAGAAGTAAATCAAAATAGACTGGATGATATAATCGCTGAGGAAACAAAGTGGGCTGACGACGCTAATCAGCAACGCCTAATTAGCAAAATAGCTGTATTTGTGATAAGTGGCGGATCAATCCTCGCTTTAGTGTTTTATGAAATATTAGCATTTATGGTTAAAAGGAAAGCAAAACCATATATACCTAAGTTCTCTTTCAAATACAATCGTGAGATTGATAAAAACAGGAGACCAGTTGAAGTTGGATTATTATTAAACTTCTATGCAGGTAAAGATATTACCGATGATCTAATGAGTACAGTCTTAATGGATTTATGCAATAGAAGATATTTGGAATTGGAATTTATTAATAAGAAAGAAGCTCTATTCATAATATCTGATAGATTAGATACTGAACTTTATTCATATGATAAACTAGTATTTGAGTTTGTAAAAATGGCTGATACTGATAAAGATAGTAGAGTCTCAATGGATGATATAAACCGTTATATAAAGAAACATGAAAAGCAAGCAAATAAATTCTTTGATTCATTTACTGCAAGTTATGAATTATATAAAGTTAGTATTATTGACAAAGTACTAGATAAAATAAAAACTAAAGAATTAGTTAAACTATTTGCTTTTTCGCTTATTGCAATATTATTTGTAATGGGATCACTTTTATTGCCAGATGTATATATAATGCCAATCATTGCATCAGTATCGTTACTACTAGTTACTTTGATACAAAATATTGCGATATCAACTCAATTCAAGAGATTAAGCATTGAGGCTCAAGAAGAATATGCCTCTTGGCAAGCGTTTAGGAATTTCTTAACTGATTTAACGCTATTAAAGGAATCCGAACTTCCTGAACTTGATAAATGGGAGGAATATTTAGTTTATGCAACAGCAATCGGTGTAGCGAAACAAGTATTAAAGAAACTGCCTATTTTATATCCTCAGTTAAACGATCAAGATTATATGTATACTAACCGCTCGTATTACCCATATATTTACATGCATATGTATAACCGCTCATTTAGTAATGGAGTGAGTGGATTTGGCAAGAGTGTGGTAGGTGCAAGAGAATCTTATCAAGCAGCACTATCATCTGATTCTTCTGGTGGAGGATTTGGTGGTGGCTTCTCTGGTGGCGGAGGAGGCGGAGGTGGTGGCGGAGGAATGGGTGCCCGCTAACTAAAATTATAAAAAATGTTGACATACTTATACAAATAGTGTAGTATATACAAGTAAATGAAATGTAGTGGAAAGAAGAAGCACCTGTTTCTCGCCTGATCGTTATTGATGATAGGCAAATGTCACGATTAATTGAACTTGTATGTAAGTTTTATTATGAAGATATAATGTGGGTGCTATGCACTCACTTTTTATTTAATAAACACTTGGAGGTGGCTATTATTAGTAATAATAAGTTTCAAAGTAATTCTGGAGAATTAGTAAATGAATCGATTCGTTTCAAAGAAGTTTTAGTTATTGGAAAAGATGGAGAACAAATAGGAGTTAAATCAAGATTTGATGCCCTACGTTTAGCCGAGAATGATAATTTGGACTTAGTGTGTGTGGCGCCAAATGCACCAACACCAGTATGTCGTATTATGGATTACGGTAAATACCGTTTTGAACAACAAAAGAAACAAAAAGAAATGAGAAAAAATCAAAAAATTATCGTTCTTAAGGAATGTAAGATGTCTCCTTCTATTGATATTGGAGATTTTAACACACGTGTTAACAATACAAAAAAATGGATTGAACATGGTGATAAAGTTAAAGTATCTGTAGAATTTAGAGGACGTCAAATGGCTCATATTGATATTGGTCAAAGAGTTCTTACTAATTTCTTAGAACAAGTTAAAGATGATGTATTGATTGAAAAACCGATGAAACTTGAAGGTAGATCATTATCAATGATATTAGCACCAAAGAAAAAATAAATTTAAAGGAGAAATTTATCATGCCAAAAATGAAATCACATAGCGGACTTAAAAAACGCTTAAAAAGAACTGGAAGCGGAAAATTAAAACGCGGAAGAGCATATACTTCACATATGTTTGCTAACAAAACACAAAAACAAAAACGCAATTTAAGAAAAGCGTCTCTTATTTCACCATCTGATTATAAGAGAATTAAATCAAGAGTTTTATTATAAGAGATAGGAAATAGGAGGTCACAAAAATGGCAAGAGTTAAAGGCGGATTTACAACAAGACGCAGAAGAAAGAAAGTATTAAAATTAGCAAAAGGATACTATGGATCAAAACATACACTTTATAAGACAGCTCATGAACAAGTAATGAAATCATTAGTTTATGCTTATAGAGATAGAAAAGCATTAAAACGTGAAATGAGACAATTATGGATTGCTCGTATCAATGCTGCAGCTAGAATGAATGATTTATCATATTCAAAATTAATGCATGGATTAAAAATCGCTGGAATTGAAATTAACAGAAAAATGTTATCTGAGATTGCAATTCATGATTCAAAAGGATTTGAAGCGATTTGCAATCAAGCAAAAAAGGCTTTAGAAAATCCAAAAGCAGTTGCTAAAACTGAAGTTAAACCAGCTAAAGTTGAAAAGACTGAAGTAAAAGTAGCTAAAGAAGTAAAAGTTGAAAAAGAAGCTAAAAAAGAAGTTAAAGAAGTAAAAGCTGAACCAAAAGCTGATTTAGAATCTTTAACAGTAGCTGAATTAAAAGAAATGGCTAAAGCAAAAGGTATCACTGGTATCTCTGCAATGAAAAAAGCTGATTTAATTGCTGCTTTAAAATAGTCAATAATAGTGAGTTATACTCACTTTTTTTTTGAAATTATATTTTCTTTCCTTATTGAAGACTCCTAGAATGCAGTTGTGGTTTTGTGTTCATTTTTAGTTATCAAGTCGCCGCCTAAACATATACATTTTAAATAATTATTTCGCCGACATTGTTTAATACAGATACCGATGAGGAATTGACGAGCTATGTAGTGCCTTTCCAACTATGCAAGAAACCACTGTTGAGATATTTAAGCATCACTACTCTAAAGAAGTAGCTGATAAACTGTAATCTGTTAAGGATACTATTACATTAATTGGTGAAGTATAGAAAATTCAGATAGTTAAGAGCAACAACATTGGTTTTAGTGTTAATATTATTATTGCAATTATTAGAAATTTTGCTATTTTATTACCCAGTTTTGCCATGTATCATGTGATTGCAAAATAAACAAGTAAATGGTATATTTATGTTGAGGTGGGAAAATGAAAAGACTAATTTTATATATTGGAGTTTCAATGTTATTTTTAATTGGATGTTCTAAAACTGTAAAGACAGAAAAGATTGAGAAGATAATTCCCTTCGAACAAGGGAATAGTGCTTCGGCAGCCGATTTAATAAAGGATAATGTAGTGAAAATTACTAATGTGACTACTGGAGGTGTAATAGTAGGAACTGGATTTTTTCATGAATCTGGCTACTTAATTACCAATAGCCATAATGTTGATATAGAGGGGAAAATTAGTGTAGATTTTCCCGATGGATCAAATAAAGATGCCATTTTAGTTTCAAATGATTTATTAAGTGATGTTGCTATTTTGAGTGTGGATAACCCTACTGTAAAAGCAATGTATTTTGGAGAAACAATTAGTTTGCGTTTAACAAACTCTATTTACTCAATTGGTTATGCATATAACATTGAAGGAAGTGCAACTATAACTGCTGGTGTGCTATCTGCTAAAAGGAGTTCAGGAGGTATAGAGTATTTACAAACTGATGCACAAATGAATCCCGGATGTTCAGGTGGTCCAGTTATTAATGATAAAGGTGAGTTATTAGGTATGGCAAGTTTGGCTTCTGATAATGCATCAATCGGAATGTCTATTTCTGCAGAGTCATTGTCAACTGCAATAGAAAAGTTGATAAATGATAATAAAGTTGTCTATCTTACTGATGAACGCCCAGTTAATGCGCTAAGTTCAGTGTTATCAGAAATTGGATATAATAAAGATCATATTTACCCAAATGATAAATATATTGTAAATACTCAAGGAACTGACGCAGGCAATGACTCTAAAGATGATGGTACATCTTCAAATGGAGGGAGTGAAACTGGGGGTTCAAAAAGTAACAGTGGTACAGGAAGTACTAAAACTATTCCTATTAAATCATTCACAATAAATAATGTGACAATACCTAAGAGCGATTATCTAGGGGGGCATATATTAGCTCTGCCCGGTGGAATTACAAGCGTAGATGTTAAAATTGAACTTACTGATAAAAGTTACACGTATGAAGTTACTGGTAATACTGGTTTAAAAATTGGTCAAAACATTATTGGTTTGGTAGTTAAAGATAGTAAGGGAGCAAAGGTATTTGAATGCATGTATTGGATCCAAATCGATAAAATTAATACTACTTTCTATTCTTACCCAATGCCTATTAAAAAAATAGAGAGCTATGTGCATATAATGTATGATAATGCTTCAAAGCAGTCAGTTTTAGCAATTAGCAATGAATTTTATACAATCGATGGAGTATCATTACATAACTATGAATTTGGCGATCCTAAAGAATATGGTGAAATTACAATTGATCTTTATGAGAGTGTAGTTGTGAAAATGACTGTTGATACTCCAGAGAATACAACTAGATTATTTTACACAAAGACAATACCTGGTAGTACACTTAAACATGTATTATTTGATGGAAATGATTATATAATGATTCCTTTAAGTGAAATTAAAAATTCTCTTACTGATAAAGATATTGGAATAGATGCCACACATTATAGTGGCATCGTAGAGATAGAATATAAGCTAAGAGAGAATAAAGGTACGTATATAAGTAAAACTTCGTTTTCCATTGAAAAGTAAAGGCATTAAGGTGAGAAAAACTCACCTTTTTCTTTATTTATAAATATGGTACAATATCTATTATTGGGGGGATAAACATGTTTAATTTACAAAAAATGTATACTATGCAAAAAGGATTAAATGATCATATAATTACGCAGCATAATCTACATGGACATAATTTATTTGAAGAGAGAGTCTTAGCTTTATTAGTTGAGCTTGGTGAATTAGCTAATGAAACAAGATGTTTTAAGTATTGGAGTTTGAAAGGTCCTTCAAAGAGAAGTGTAATACTGGAAGAATATGTAGATGGAGTACACTTTATTTTGTCATTAGGTCTTGATATGAAGATTAATCAAGATAGAGAGATTATAGATGTTTTGCCTACTGATAAGAACAAGACACAATTATTTAATGATATTTTTGGCATTGTTCAAGAACTAAGGGTTAATAACACAAAAGATAATTATTATATGTTAATAGATATGTATTTTGCCCTTGGCAAGATTTTAGGATTTAGTAAAGAAGATATCTATCAAGCATATATTGAAAAGAATAAAGTAAACCATGAAAGACAAGAGAACAACTATTAAGGTTGTTTTTGTTTACGCAACAAATATTGATTATTCAAGTAGATTAATTATAGAAATTGTTAAGTATCAAGGAGTTAATGTTTTAATATTCTTTTTTTAATTTATAAAAAATGTATAATAAGGGAGAGGTAATAAAAATGGATAAATATATATTTTTGGAGCCAATCTTTAAAGAGATGGTTTGGGGTAGTGAAAGTTGGGCGATTTCCGCACATAAGAATGGTGATTGCAAAATAATTAATGGTGATTTTAAAGATAAAACTCTGTCAGAGGTGTGGAAAAATAATAGAGAATTGTTTGGAAATATAGAGGGTGATGAGTTCCCATTATTGGCAAAATTTATTGATGCGAAAGATAAATTAAGTGTACAAGTTCATCCAAATGATGCATACGCAAAATTTCATGAGGATAGTCTAGGAAAGAATGAATGCTGGTATCTTGTTGATTGTGAACATAATGCAACAATTACTGTAGGTCATAATGCGTTATTTAAAAAACAATTAATATCATACATTGAGAAAAATGAGTATGACCAGTTGTTGACTCCTATAGCGGTTAAGAAAGATGATTTCTTTTATATTGAAGCTGGGACAATACATTCAATAGGTGCAGGATGTTATATATATGAAATCCAGCAGTCTTCGGATATAACATATCGACTATATGACTATGATCGTAAAGATAAAAATGGTAAGTTAAGGGAGTTAAATTTGGCAAGATCACTAAATGTAATTACTATACCGTCTAAGCCATATGAGAATGTGATTGATGTAATTGAGAGTAATGATAATAAGATAACGCAGTTCATACAAAATAATTTTTTTACAATAACTAAGTATGAGATTAATGGTAAATATGAGATTAAAAATGATAAACCATTTTTATTAGTTACAGTAGTTAATGGTTTTGGAACAGTGGATTCTAACAATGTTGTGACAGGGACTAGTTTTATTGTTACAGCTGAAGTAAAGTCTTTTGTGTTGAAAGGAGAATTGACAGTAATAGTGTCAAGTGTATAATATGGCAAAAATAGATTATAAGAAAGATTATAAAGATATATACCTACCTAAAAGTCCTATGCTTATTGAAATACCAAAGATGAAATATGTTATGATCGATGGAAAAGGTGAACCACAAAGTGAGAACTTTCAGAAAGCGATTCAATCATTATATACAATGAGTTATAGTGTAAAGATGGCACCAAGAAAAGGTATAGAGATTAAAGACTATCAAGAGTATACTGTATTCCCATTAGAAGGGATGTGGGATTTGATTGATATTGATAAGGGGTTTAATAAAAATCTTAAAAGTAATTTGAAATGGACTTTGATGATTAGGCAACCAGATTTTATAACTGAGGACAAGTTTAATGAAATCAAAGAATTGACTAAGAAAGTAAAAAAAGATATAGATATTGATAATGTTTATTTCAAAGAATTGGCAGAAGGACTATGTGCACAGATAATGCATCTTGGCTCATATGATGATGAGCCGGCTACGTTTAGTAAACTTGAAGAGTATGTAGAATCGCAAGGATATCATCGTAGTTATAAAACACATAAGGAAATTTATATCAGTGATTTTAGGAAAACTGAAGTGGATAAACTTAAGACAGTATTGAGAATCAAGATAAATAAATAATGAAGACTACTTATAGATAATAGATTTTATTAGCTATGAGTATTTTTTTTGTATTCCCTTTCATTATTTTCGATTTGTAAGAATTAAATACAAAATGTATGGACATTTAACAAGTAGACTGCTATAATTGATTTATCTAATACGAGAAATTAGAAGAGAGGAAAATGAAAATATGAAAAAATTATTAGTAGTATGTTTTTTAATATCAGGTATTGCTGTTGGCTGTGGATCAAAGACAAAAGATTATACAATCGAAGAATGTGAGATGGCATTTGTTGAACAGTTTGGAACTGATTATAAAGATTTGGGAGACTCTTTATATACAAAGACAATTTATAAAGGAACTGATGATGGAGCAGTAGGAATTAGTTTCAAAGATAAAGAATTTAGAAGCAATTTCACATCTAATGTTTATGAAGGAACTAATTTTAAAGTATATGGGAAAATGGATGGAACAGAGTGGAAATACTTTTACGAGTTTGCTGATGATAACTCATTAGCTAGTGATTTGGTAAAGTCTACTAAAGCATATAATTACTCACCAGTTTCATATCTAAAATCTATATATGAAGATCTAGCTAAGGTTGAGGCTTGTAATCAATATATTGGCAAGAGTTTTGATGTATCAGATGAAACTAATGCTGAAAGGGATAATATTAAACCAAAAACAATAAGTTTTGGTGATACTTTTACTTTTGATGGTTATGAACTTACATTTGGAGATATTACTTGGAATAAAGTAGACAATAGATATAGTGATTTAAATGGTCAAAGTGTTGCCATGGTTTCAGTTAAGGTAAAAAACACAAATACAGCAACTGGTAAAATAAATATGTTCTATTACACAGTGTATGGTCCAAGTGGAAGTAGAGTGGAAACAGTTAACGCATATTTTAAGAATACATTAGCTTATGATAGTGAATTAAGGAGTGGAGCTGAAGGAACTTTTAACTTCCCAATTCTATATTTAGGTGACGGATTATACAGTATAGAGTTTGATAATTATTCATCTTTTAGAGAAGTACAATTAAATATTACTAAATAATATCGGGGATGCATTGCACCTGCATCCCTTCCTTGAAATATATAAAAGTAATGCAATTAAATTGCATTATTTTTTCTTTTGTATAAATGTATACAATCTTTGTAAAAAGGTTGAAATTTAGTGTGAAAGTAGTATAATGATGGAAAAGAAAAAGGAGGATTTATAAATGGCAGACATTAAAATGATGGAAGCTTTTTGTCAAGCAGATGGTATTTCTGGGTTTGAAAAAGAAGCTACTAGAGTAATGAAGAGTTATATGGAAGGATATGTGGATGAAATCATTTATGATAACCTAGGTTCAATAGTAGGTATTCATAAGGGAACTAGTGATTTAAAAGTATTAATCGCCGGACATATTGATGAAATTGGGTTTATCATCAAAGAAATTGATTCTGATGGGTATGTAAAAGTTCATCCTGTAGGGGGATGGATGGGACAAGTAATTCCTGCTCATAAAATGACAATCACAACTCGTGATGGTAAAAAGGTAGAAGCAGTATTTGGTTCTAAACCACCTCATGGTGCAACGATGGAAGAAAGAATGAAGGTAGTACCACCAACTGAGCAATACTTAGATTTAGGTGTTGCTAATAAAGAAGAAGTTGAAGCATTGGGTGTCAGAGTTGGGGATCCAGTAGCTCCATTATCAGAATTTACTGTAATGAATAACTCTAAATATTTACTAGCCAAAGCTTGGGATGATAGAGTTGGAGCATTAATCGCAACTGATGTTGTACGTAATTTAAAAGGTGTTGAAACAGCTGCTAATATCTATGCTGCTGGGACTGTACAAGAAGAAGTTGGTTTACGTGGAGCGAAAACTGTTGGACAAATGGTTCAACCAGATATCGCGTTTGCATTAGATGTGTGTTTCTCAAAAGATTTACCTGGCGGTCCTAAAGGTGATGTTAAAATGGGATGTGGCGTTGTACTAGGTGCAATGGATGGATCAGTAATTGCTCATACGGGATTACTTAAGCATTTAGAAAAATTATGTGATGAATTAGGATTAAGTCACACTATTGATATTTTATCAGCTGGTGGAACTGATTCTGGTGAAATTCATAAAGTTGGAGCTGGTGTTGTTAATATGACATTATCTGTACCATCTCGTTATATGCATTCACATAGAACAATGATTCATGAAGATGACTACGATGCAACAGTAAAATTATTAACTGAATTCTGTAGAACAGTTACTAAAGAAATGTTAGAAGAAATCAAAAAAGATAAGCAATAAAATTGTGCAACGAGTAAAATCGTTGCTTTTTTATTTATATTAGTAATAGCAAATAAATTTATTCCACAATTGAGAGTATTATTTATAAAATAAACAATTAAGAACTACAATTTCCTACATATTTTTCTAGTCTAATGTTATAATATTGCATAGGAGAGTGAGTTAATGAAATACGAGAATATACTCAACACTTGGCAAGGTTATAATATCAAAACGAGTGAAGAATTATTAAAATATCTTTGGGATTGGCGGATTCTTTTCGCATATCATTCTGGTAAGATAGAAAATAGTGAAATAAATTTTTATGATACAAGAGAATTATTTGAGAGTGGAAGATTTATTTCAAACATAAAAAATCCAAGTACAATATTTGAAATGAATAATCAAAAATTATGTTCAACTTATTTAATAAAAAAGATTGGAGATAAAGTGCCACTGTCAGTTGAACTTATTAAGGAAACACATAGAATATTAGCCACAGGGGCATATGATGAAAAAAGGTATATTGTTAATGGAGAAAGACCAGGCGAATTCAAAAATTTCGACTATGTTACAGGGGTAAATGAAGTAGGATCAAAAGCACTGGATGTTGAAAAGGATTTAGAATCATTAGTTGAGGAAATCAATAATTTTGATTCAGATGATATTCTACTTGCTGCTGCCTATTTTCATGTAAGATTTGAGAGTATTCATCCATTTGCGGATGTGAATGGTAGAACTGGCCGAACATTGCTTAATTATTACTTATTAATTAATAATTACCCTCCAGTTATTATTTATGAAGAAGATCGATTAGAGTATTATCAATGTCTGCAAAAATATGATGAGACTGATGAGATTAAGCCGTTCAAAGATTTCATTATCAAGCAGTCTATTAAAACATGGGCTGATTCAATTGAGGAACATCATAAAAGTTTAAAAGAATTGCAATAGCACAATATGTGCTATTTTTTTTGCCGTAATTACCCAAGACATATTAATCATGGCACATATACTACATTGAAAGGAAAGATAAAGATGAACGAATTTTATTATCAAAACAGTTATGATCAAGACATAGCAGTTAATTGCCAATGTCGATCAAATTGTGATTGCAATAGAAAGGCTACTATGGAGCCTGAATTATTTACACCACTAGAAGCATTAACATTAGGAAATGCTTTCCGTAATGAATACTTACCATTTAATGGGTTCAGTAATTTTCCTATCTCAATACGAAACAGGAGAGATCAGTTGTTGGTTGAGATGAACAAATATGCTTTTATGGCACATGAAGCAAATTTGTTTTTGGATGTAAATCCTAGGGATAAAAAAATGTTTGAAGTATTTAAAGAAAATACAAAGTTAGCAAATATTGCTAAAGAAAAGTATGAGAAAGAATTTGGTCCAGTATTTGTAAGTGATCAAACTAATAGTTGGCAATGGAATGATGAGCCATGGCCATGGGAGAGGGGATAAAATATGTGGGTATATAAAAAATCATTACAATATCCAGTAAATGTAACAAAGAAAGACTTGGAGATGGCCAAACTACTATCTGAGCAAACAGGTGGTCAAAATGGCGAACTAGGAGCAGCGCTAAGATATCTATCGCAAAGTTACACAATGCCTGATAGCAAAGGTAAAGCCTTGCTAATTGATATCGCTACTGAAGAGTTGGGGCATATAGAAATGATCAATGCCATGATTTATCAACTGCTAGAAGGCGCGACAGCTGAAGAAATGAAGAAGGCTGGTCTAGCTAGCCATTTTGCTCAACATGGCTTAGGTATCTATCCATCAGATTCTAATGGTGTACCATTCAGTGTTACAGGATTTGTAGTAACAGGAGATCCTATTGCTGATCTATATGAAGATATGGCAGCAGATGCTGCAATCATATATGGACTACAAATACATAGAAAGGTGTAAAAGAGATGCACTTTCAACTTACAAATAAATAAAAAGGAGAAAAATGAAGAAATTATGCGTATATATATAGTGAATGGTAAGGAATTGTATGTAACAGATTTTCTGTATGAGTTTTTTATTGCAGTAAGTGGGAGTATTGAGCAAGATTTAATAATGAATCCATACTTGAAATTAAATATCTGTATTTTAGAGCAGTTAATGAGATTGTTGATTGAAGGAGAGCTACATATAGGGGAGTATAAGTTTGCGTTAGTAAAAGGAGCTTAAAAATAAGAAGACAAAGTTTAACCGGGTCGAATTCGACCCGGTAAGAAAGGAAAATAAAAATGACAAAATTGGAAGTCGAAGGAATTGAAATTAATACAAAAGCAATAAATGAGGGAGACTACATATCATTAACAGATATAGCCAGAAAAGTGAATCCGTTAGATCCCCGCTATATCGTAAAAAATTGGATAAGAGGGAAAGATACAATAGCCTATTTAGGTTTATGGGAAATGATGAATAATTCAAATTTTAACCGCGCTGAATTTGAAGTTATTAAAGGAGAAGCAGGATATAACAAGTTCTCCATTTCGCCCACCCAATGGGCAACTAGGGTCAATGCAATAGGAATAGTATCAAAGTTTGGAAAGCGAGACGGAGGAACTTATGCCCACGTTGATATTGCTTTAGAATTTGCTTCTTGGGTAAGTCCAGAATTTAAGTTATATTTAATGACTGAATTTAAACGATTAAAAGAAAGTGAGCAAAAAGAATTGGGTTGGGATTTACGAAGAACGTTATCCAAAATTAATTATGGCATACATACTGATGCAATTAAGAATAATTTAATTCCCTTTGAAGTAACGAAAGAGCAAATGCAAATGATTTATGCGAGTGAAGCTGATTTAATCAATGTTGCTATTTTTGGAAAAACAGCAAAGCAATGGCGAAATGAAAACCCAAAGTTAGAAGGTAACATGAGAGATTATGCTAATGTGGCTGAATTAGTATGTCTTGTAAATCTTGAGAATTTGAATAGTGTTTATATTAATGAAGGAATGATGCAGAGTGAGAGGCTACAGAAATTAAATCAAATCGCCATACGGCAAATGAAATTGCTTATTAGTGATAACTCATTGAGTAATATACTAAAGTAACATAATAACTTAGCACTCTGATATTGATTGTGCTAAACAATAATGTTATAATATAATTGCAAATATATTACATAATGTTGGTAGAGAATGAGTTAGTGATATTTTAACAAAAATAAAACACTTGTTTACGAGTTCAACAAGTGTTTTATTTTGCAAATGCAATTGGCGTTGCACTCACGAGTTTTACGAATAGACAAACAAAAAGGACTTCATATTTTTTGTTCATTTTCTATATTATCAAAGAAGTTGCAAAAATGCAACAAAATTACTGAAAATGAAAAAAATTACAGTCCTCAAGAAGGGAGGAAAAGTAATGGCAACAAACAAACCGTACGGAGACAATAGCAGAAATGGTGCTGTCAAATCACGTAGTCAAACATTTAATCCAAAAACAGAAATGTATGTTAAAAGAAATACAGATACTGGGAGATTTATGGATGTTAAAACAACTGGTGGACCATTTAAAGGTGTAAGAAAAGAAAAATAATAAATTCGTTAGAGTGCAGCCGTTGCAAACAATAGTTTAGAAAGGAATAATAGAATACAATGACAGAGCAAATTATTATAACGTTATTAACAACGGCTTTAGGTTCAATTTTGTCTTATTTTGCTGCAGTTAGTAAGACAAAAAGTGAATTAGAAGGTGTTAGAATTAATGCTGATACTGAGATAGCCAAAATTCGTGAAGAATCAGCAAAAGAAGTTAAAAAATTAGAAGCAGAACATACCCTCCAAATAGAAAAGATGAGAGTTGAAACAGAAGAGCAAATCAAACTAGAGATGGCTAAATCAGATAGTTCTTCAAAAGAAAGTGAAGAAAAACTGAAGATGCAATTTATGGAAGGTTTTTTAGAAGAATTTATGAAGAATCCAGCTGCCGGAATACAAAAAGCGAAACAACTTGAAAAGGCAGCTAAATCAATTAACTCTAGAGCTAGATAGAGATAACTGGTGTTTTATACATAGTTGTTATTTGGAATTATTGACATATTTAATTATTGGTGTTAAAGTAATCTTACCAAATTGTAAATAGTAAGAGCATCTTATTATTCTGTTATTGGAGCAATTACATATCGCATTGTAAATGAATAAAACAACTAAATAACATAAGGCCGTTTAATATAATAAATAAACGAAACAACTATGAGGGCACCTTTTAAAATATATAACTCATCGCCCATTTAAATAAAAATAACTAAAACTAACATTGGCCAATTTTAATAAATAATAACTATAAAATAAAAGCGATTTTATAACATATTGGCTCAAACAGATAACTTGATTGTGAACATATTACTTTTGTAATTTGGCCATGGTTGAGTTATTTTTATTTACAAGTAACAGCAATAATCGGAAAGGAGTGTTAGAGTTATAAGTGGGTATCAACCGTTTCAAAAATGAATCAGATCTTGATTCAAATATCGGTTGTTTTAAGGAAGTAAATAATCATGAAGAAATTGTCAATGGAGGAAGGCATGGGCTTGGGTGTTGTGTCGAAGACACAAACACACAAACAAAGCCCAATGCCAATGCCGACGAAGGAGGCATATCTTATCTTGATTATAGGAAGACAACTGAAACAAGAAATAAATTTGAAATAAAAAGATATAATTATAAAATTGTAAAAAGCGGAAAGATAACTGAAATTTATAAATATAAAAATGAACGAGCAATTAAAATTGAAAGTATTAAAAATAAAGTAAAAATAAATAATAAAGATAAATTTATAACAAATAAAATGCGTAAAAATAATGTCGGTCAAGACAAATATTATTATAGAACTGAAAGCACAATATATGAAACGAAACGAAGATTAAGAAGATTAATAAATGCCAATATAGGACAATACAAAGAAACAGATAAATTCATTACATTAACATTTAAAGAATTTCTAACTAGAGAAGAAGTGATACAATCTTTTAAGAATTTTAATAAGAGATTACGATACATATATAAAGACATTGAGTATGGCTATATTGCGATAATAGAAAAAGGTAGTCAAGGAACACAAAGATTACATTTGCATGTAATATTCTTTGGATTACCATATATCAACGTATATGAGTCTCAAAAGATATGGCAATATGGAACTGTAGACATGAAAGCTCTCATTGGTAATAATGATATAGCTAGTTATGTTTTGAAATATGTAAGTAAGACTCTAGAAGATTGTAAATACATACCAAAAGGAAAGAAATTTTATATAACTTCGATGAATTTGAAAAGGCCAGTACATAGTTATTTGGATGAAGATGAGGCCAAGGGATTTTTAAACGATAATCAAGAAGACATCAAATTGTTTGAAACAGATTTTAATTCTATACACGTTGGAGAATTTCATTACACAAAACTGAAAGAAAGCAAAGGCATACAAGTAAAAACTAAATCATAAGTTTTTATGAGGTGTTTGTATGAAAAAGTCGGATAAGAAAGTAGAATGTAGAAATATATTCAAAAATAATGATAAAGAACAACGAAAGAAAGAATTTAATCAAAAATGGATTCAAATTGTGAATTTAAACGAGAAAGGCAAAATGTAATAGAGAAACAATTTACAAATCAAAAAACTTACACTATAATACGATTGTAAGTTGAGAATTGTATCTCTATGGTAAACAAACATGAAATGTGCGTTATATTGCCGATTATCTGAAGAAGATAGAAACAAACAATTCGAAAATGATGATAGCAACAGTATTATCAATCAAAAAGCTCTATTAACAGAGTATGCTTTAGATAAAGGTTGGGAAATCTATGATATCTATAGTGATGATGATTATACTGGTTCAGATAGAAATCGCCCAGAATTCAAACGATTGCTAGATGATGCAGAACATCGAAGATTTAATGTAGTGATATGTAAAACTCAATCGAGGTTTACAAGAGAGTTAGAAATAGTAGAAAAGTATGTACATGGTTTATTTCCAGAATGGGGTATTCGTTTTATTGGTATTGTTGATAATGCAGATACTGAATTAAAAGGAAATAAGAAATCAAGACAAATCAATGGTTTAGTCAATGAATGGTATCTTGAAGATATGTCAGAGAATATCAAAAGTGTATTAGATAATCGTAGACAAAATGGATATCATATTGGGTCCTTTGCATTGTATGGCTATCAAAAGGATCCAAATCAAAAAGGACATCTAATCATTGATGAAGAAGCTGCTAATGTTGTTAGAGAAGTGTTTACACTCTTTGCTAAAGGAAATGGGAAAACCGCAATCGCAAAATTATTGAATGAAAGAGGAATACCTAATCCAACAGAGTATAAACGCTTAAAAGGGCTAAGATATAGCCCTCCTAAGAGCAAACAAGCAACACTATGGAAATACTATGCGATTTCAGATATGCTCTCTAATGAGATTTATTTAGGTCATATGGTACAAGGAAAATATGGAAGTATCTCATATAAAAGTAAAACCAATAAACCTAAGCCAAAAGAAAAATGGATAAAAGTAGAAAATACCCATGAAGCAATTATTGATATTGAATTATGGAATCAAGTACAACAACTAATAAAGCAGAAAGCTAAGCCATTTAAAAATGGTAATATTGGGTTATTTGCGAAGAAAGTACGTTGTGCGGATTGTGGCTATATCATGCGTTCAAGTAAATGTCACGATAAGTATTATCTACAATGCACAACAAGACATGTTTCTATAGATGCTTGTAGTGGTGCATTTATATCTGTTGAAAAATTAGAAGCCATAGTATTAGAAGAGTTAAAGAAGTTATGTAGTGAAATGCTTGATTTGGATGAAATTGAAAGAAATGCGACTTTTAATAATAATCAAGAATCTAAGATAGAAGAATTGAAATTACGTATTATTGAATATGAAAAGTTAGATATTGATTGTAGCAATAGTATTAAAAATCTCTATATCGATAAAACTAAAGGAATTATTAATGAAAATGATTTTATCGAATTATCTCATATGTTTCATAAAGACAAAGAAAAATATCAAACATTAATTAAAGAGGCAAAAAGCAAAATAGTAAATTTAGAAGAAAGAAAAAAGAATATTAAGAATCAAAAGCAATTAGTAGAACAATATACTCAAGTTGATAGTTTAAATAGAGAAATGGTAGATTTATTAATAGAAAGTATATATGTTGATAAAGGGGAGAGTGAGGTGTCGTTTGAGATACGATGGAATTTTTAGAAAAATACAAATTATTAAGAAAAGAAAAATTTGAGAATTTTAAAAAAAGTTTTACAACAGATTTTCGAACTACAATGATTTCATCAGTAATATTAGTATTTCTTGTTGTGGGTGTAATTGTAGAATATTTTTTAGTTAAAGACCTGATTGCTAGTACTGGCAAAGTTTTGGAAACGTTAAATAAAACCTTGTTTTTGATGTATGTGTTAATGTTTGTATATGTATTTGTTTGCATATATCCTATATCTGAGAAAATAAGCGAAAAAAACAGAATGTTTCATCGTAAAATAAATTGTAATGATACTGATTTAAAAATGAAAACAATAGATGAATTAGAGTATATTTCAGTGATATCTTGTTTCGTTCAAATTGTAAGAAATTTTATGAACTATATGCTTCTGCAATTGGTTAGTTTAGGATTAGTTTTAGAAGGGGAAGGCAGCACAAAATTTAATGATATAAGCAAATATCTATCAAAATTGATGCTGGCTTGTTCAATACTATTTTGTTATGTATATCTTATGCATTGCTTTAGTTCTAAAAAAGATGATGTTATTGTGTTTGCAAATACTAATAGTTTCAGAAAAAAGAAAAAAGATAGATTAATCGAAAAGTATACTAAAGAATAAAATGTCGTATATGTATGATTGCACCAGAACAAAAAGCAAGAGCTACTTATGAGCACTTAATGACACTGACAGATAATCAAGAATTACTTGCCCCGCTTTCTTTTTTAAGGCAACGTGAAGTTATACACTTCAATCGATTTAAAGAACTATATGATGAATATAAGGCGAAAGGATATTAATTATTATTTGAAGATAAGATATAATTTATATTTGCAACTCTAGTTAAACTAGAGTTTTTCTAATTATGAACACTAATTGCAATTTATATGGTGAGTTGGTATACTTTAGATAATGGGAAGGTGGAGTATTATGATAGGAAGTTTATTAATAAAAAATGCCTTATTAGTATCAAATAATGAGTCCACTGATATATTGATTAGTAATAATAAAATAACTAGGATAAGCAAGAACATAAGTAATGATATGGATGTGGAATGTATTGATTTGCATAATGAGTATTACGTTAGTCCTGGTTGGATTGATATGCATGTACATTGTTATCCAAAATGGGACTTATACTATGATGATGCCTTAGAGATTGGCGTAAAATCCGGGGTAACGACAGTTGTTGATGCAGGTAGTTGTGGAAGTTTAAATATTGATAGTTTCTTCAGTGAAAATAAGGATAAGATTACAAATATTTACACCTTTTTAAATATTTCTGATGAAGGAATTCACCGACAAAATGAGTTGTCAAATATGGATAATATAAATGAAGAACATATATTAGCGGCAATTAATAATAATATTGGTGCGATAAAGGGATTAAAGGTCAGAATGAGTGCCAGTGTTATTGGTGATAATGGCATTAAGCCCTTAGTAAAGGCATTAGAGATTCAAAGAAAAACAAATTTGCCGTTGATGGTTCACTGTGGGAGTAACCCTCCGACAATTGAAGAGTTACTATCATTATTAGGTGGAAAAACTATTTTAACGCACTGCTTCCATGGTAAAGCTAATAGTATTCTAGATGACAATAGAAAAGTTAAAAAGGAGTTCATTGCAGCAGTAAATAGAGGAATGAAGTTAGATTTAGGCCATGGTAGAGAAAGCTTTGATTGGACAGTTGCATATGACTGCATGCAACAGGGCATTTATGTGGATACAATAAGCACTGATATATATCATGATAACCGTGTTAATGGTCCTGTATATAGTCTAGCAGTAACTATGAATAAGATGCTAGCTATTGGTTATTCTTTAGAACGTATTATAGATTGCGTAACTATAAATCCTGCGACAATACTTGGTGTGGATGAATTTTTAGGCAAACTTTGTGTAGGTTATAATGCTGATGTTACGTTTTTTAAAATAGAAGATAAGATTGTTGAATATTATGATTCGAAGAAACAAAAAATGAAAACAGATAGGCAAATAACTCCTTATGCTGTAGTTATTAGCGGTAAGTTTATTAAAATATAGGAGGGGTAATATGAATGTATATGAAAAGTATTCGTTAAAACCTGTTATTAATGCTAGTGGGAAAATGACAATCCTTGGCGTGTCAAAAACAGATAGTGAGGTATGTGAAGCGATTATAGAGGGATCTACTAATTTCTTTGTAATGAAGGATCTATTGGATCAAACTGGAGTATATATTGCGAAATTGTTGAATGTTGAAGCAGCATATTGTGTTGGAAGTGCTTCTGCCGGTATTGCCCAGGCCGTGGCAAGCTTAGTATGTGAAGACAGACTTCATGATATTTTAACTCTTCATCGCAATAAGGATAGTATGAAAAGAGAGATTATTATTGCGAAAGGTCATAATGTTAATTATGGTGTGCCAGTTGAAGTAATGATTGAACTTGGTGGAGGAAAAGTTGTAGAGGCAGGCTATAGTAATGAGTGTAAGCCAGAGCAGATAGAGGCGATGATTACTGATCAAACAGTTGGGTTAATCTATATTAAGTCACACCATTGTGTGCAAAAGAGTATGGCTTCAATCATTGAGTATGTAAAAATAGCACGAAAATATGGTTTGGCACTAATCATTGATGCAGCTGCTGAGGAAGATTTATTAAAATATTATGATCTGGGTGGAGATATAGTAATATATAGTGGAGCTAAAGCTATTGAAGGACCAACTTCAGGATTAGTTATTGGTAAAAAGAAGTATATTGATAATCTTAAACTCCAAAACCAAGGAATTGGGCGTGCCATGAAAATTGGTAAAGAAGGTATTCTTGGCTTAACGAAAGCTATTGAATTATATGAATCAAAGCAAGTCGGACAAATAGAGGTAATGAAATATAAAGTAAATAAATTAATTGATTTATTTAGTAATGAGGATAAAGTAATCGCTAAAATGGTGCAAGATAGCGCTGGTAGAGAAATATATCGCTGTGAGTTATGCTTTGCTAAAGGCATAAATGTCAAAGAATTAGTTAATGATTTGAAAGAAGGCGAGATAGCGATTTATACACGTGATTATTTAGCTAATATTGGAAAGATAGAACTTGATGTCAGAAGTGTAGAAAATGATGAGTTAGTAATTATTTATCAAAGAGTTAAGGCTCTATTATCAGGAGGAAAATATGGAAAGAACACCTAATTTTTATAAAGGTAAAGTTTGTTTAAATGTTTTGGGAAATTCATTAAAGAATGCAACTGAAATTTATGAGGCAGCAGAAGGTTATGTAGTAGTAGGACTATTATCAAAGAATTATCCAGATGTAAAAACAGCGATAGAAGATATGCGAAAATATCAAACTGCAATTAATAATGCTGTTTCAGTTGGGCTTGGTGCAGGAGATCCAAATCAGTGTTATATGGTTTCAGAAATTTCAAAGCAAATTCACCCGCAACATATCAATCAAGTATTTCCATATGTAGGTAATACACGTGGTGAACTTGGACAACAAGATACATTTATCAATGGTCTAGTATCTCCGTGTGGTAAAGTCGGATATGTAAATATTTCAACTGGACCAAATAGTAGTAAATCAGAACCGGCAATAGTTTCCATTGAAACTGCTATAGAGATGATGAAGGACATGGGTGGATCATCAATTAAGTACTTTCCTATGGGAGGATTAAAAACTAGAGATGAATATAAGGCGGTAGCTTTAGCTTGTGCAGCTCATGATTTTGCCCTAGAACCTACAGGTGGTATTGATTTAGATAATTTTAAAGAAATTGTTAAGATAGCACTTGATGCAGGAGTAAAAAAGGTGATACCTCATGTTTATACTTCTATTGTAGATAAAGAGACTGGAGACACAAAAATCGAAGATATTAAAACACTATTAAAAATTATGAAAGAATTAGTTGATTAATGAAAGTAGTTGCGTTTGGAGAAATTATGCTTCGATTAATGGTTCCAGAAAATAAACTACTTAATCAGTCTGATGAATTACAATCACTATATTGTGGAACAGGATTAAACATATTAGCTCAACTAACAAAGTGGGGCTATAATACGGAAATGATTACAACATTACCTAATAATAATATTGGATTAGCTGCTGCTGCTCAAATTCGTAAAGTTGGAGTATGTGATAATTTTATTAATTACAAAAATGATTCAATTGGGATTTATTTCTTAGAAACAGGTTTTGGGCAACGCCCATCTGTGGTAACTTATATGAATCGTTTAGGGAGTTCATTTTGTTTAAGTAGCGCATCTGACTACAATTTTGATGAAATATTAAAAGATGTCGATGCTATACATATTTGTGGAATTGTGATGGCCTTAAGTGAAAGTGTACGTGAAGCAGCCATTAAATTAGCAAAAGAAGCTCATGAGAGGGATATTAAAGTATGTTTTGATTTTAATTATCGTCCAAGTTTATGGAAGGGATACTCTTATGAGGAATCTAAAAAACAGTATGAACGCATTTTGCCATACTGCGATATTGTCTTTGCTGGATTACAAGATGGTAATTATATATTAGGAATAGAAGGCGAAATAATAGAAGATGTTCTTAAAAAAATGGCTATTAAATATGATATTCAAGCAATTGCTTGCACATCACGTATCACCAAAGATGATAAATCTTATTATTCTGGTATACTAGTTAATAAGGGAATAGTTTCTAAAAGTAAAGAATATCCGCTCTATGTAATGGATCGTATTGGTGCAGGAGATGGATTTTCTTCGGGTATTATATTTGGTATATTAGAAAATAAAAGTGATGAATATATAGTAGAATATGCTACATGTAGTGGTGTATTAGCGCATACAACATATGGTGATATTCCAGCAAACTCAGATATTGATATCCAATTATTAATGAATGGGAGTAATAAGGATCTAATTAGATAAAAACGCAGAATTGAATTTCTGCGTTTTTCTTATTCAAACAATTGCGTTGATAAATATCTTTCCCCAGTATCTGGTAGAATAACAACAATATTTTTATCACTATTCTCTAGCCTTTGTGATAACTGTTTTGCTGCTGCTAAAGCAGCTCCTGATGAAATGCCAACAAGAAGCCCTTCTTGTTTAGCTAATAATCTACTTTCTTGATAAGCTTCTTCTGTTTTAACCACCATAATCTCATCAATTATTGAAGTATTAAGAATACTTGGAACAAAACCAGCTCCGATTCCTTGTATTCCATGAGGGCCAGCTGTTCCCTTAGTTAAGACTTGCGAATCATATGGTTCAACTGCAATAACTTTGATATGAGGATTTTTTTCTTTTAGGAAAGTTCCGATCCCTGTAATAGTGCCACCAGTTCCAACACCAGCAACAAGTATATCAATATTTCCATCCAAATCATTCCATAACTCTTTAGCTGTCGTTTGATAATGTCGTTGAGGATTGTTTGGATTATCAAATTGACTAGGAATAAAAGCATCACCAAGTTCAGCTTTCAACTCATTTGCTTTAGTGATAGCTCCAGTCATACCTAATTTTCCTTCTGTCAGTATAATTTTGGCTCCATAAGCAGAAAGTAGTTTTCTTCTTTCTATACTCATGGTTTCAGGCATAGTCAAAATTAATTTCATATCATAACATGCACATATCAATGCTAACCCAATGCCAGTATTACCTGAGGTTGCTTCGATAATGGTTGTGCTTCTACTTATTTTCTTTGAACTAAGTGCTTCTTCTAACATTGCATGCGCAATTCTATCTTTAATACTACCACCTGGATTAAAAAACTCAACTTTAGCGTAAATATTTGCCTTAAGGTTTTGTTTTTCCTTATAGTTTATTAGTTGAACTAGTGGGGTATTACCAATTAAATCAACTGCTGATTTTACAAGCGCCATAATATTTCCTCCTATTTATGTTATAATTATAACATAGTATTATTATATGTTTTAAATACTTGCTCTAGTAATTATTATATAATAGAATTAAAGCAATAAAAAATGCTTTTGAGTTCTATGAGCATCTAGGATTAGAAGAGCAAAAAGCAGCTATGGAAATTGATTTATAAAAGGAGCATAAAACATGAAATATGAAGCAATTATTTACGATATTGATGGGACAATATTAAACACAGCGAGAATGAATATAATACCCTTAATTAAATTATGCAAAGAAGTACAGAATAAAGAATATAGCTATAATGATTTATTATTTATTTTAGCTCTTCCTGGAAAAGTAACATTAGAAAGATTGGGTTTTGATAACATTGAAGCAAACTATGCAAAGTGGGTTCAATACGTTAATGAATTTGAGGAGGGGGCTAGCTTGTATGATGGCTTCGATAGGGTTATTGAGGAGATAAATAGTAGGGGTATTATTCAAGGTATAGTTAGTTCAAAAACAAAGGCGCAATATGAAATAGATTTTGTGCCAAAAGGACTTGATATATATATGAAAGAATGCGTATTAACAGAAGATACAATAAATCATAAGCCTCATCCTGAGCCATTATTATTAATTGCTGATAAGCTTGGTATTGATCCACAAAAGATAATCTATATAGGCGACGCACTATCGGATTATCAGTGCGCTAGGGCAGCAGGCATGGATTTTGGGTTTGCGAAATGGGGTAGTATTGTTGATATTAGTGACGCTGATTATATTTTTAATAGCCCACTAGATATACTGTTAATTGATTAGCTAATATAATATTTAGTCTAATATATAGTATTATGAGTGATTTATATCACTCTTTTTTTTGTTCAATTTCAATTCATAATAAAAAATATTGAACAAACAGTTCAAAAGATGTATAATAATTTACGAAATTGAACAAAGAGGGGCAAGTTTATGACATCAAATGAATTTAACGTATTAAGAGCGGTAGAATTAAATCAAAATAAGAAAATGACACAAAGAGATATATCAAAAGAGGCAGATGTCTCATTGGGATTTGTAAATAGTTCCTTAAATCATTTAATCAATGAGGGACTAATTCTTGAGTCAGGAGATAAAGAGTATCAAATTAGTGGAAAAGGATATCTTGTATTAGAAGAACACAAAGTAGATTTTGCGATATTAATGGCTGCTGGGTTTGGATCTAGATTATTGCCAATTACTCTGGAAACACCAAAGCCAGTTGTGGCAGTAAATGGTAAGCCAATGATCGAAACTGTAATTGATGGTCTGCGAAGTATTGGTGTTAAAAAGATTTATATAGTTGTTGGTTATAAGAAAGAGCAATTCAAGTATTTACAGGAAAAGTATGGGGATATTGAACTAATAGTTAACAAAGATTATGTGGTAAAGAATAATAGCTCTTCTATTTATGCCGCTAGAGATTTGCTTGGAACTGGAAACTGTTATATTTGTGAAGCCGATTTAGTGGTAAGTGACCCAAAAATATTTAATAAATATAACTATAAATCTAGTTATATGAGTAAATACATTGAAGGTGCAACTGGAGAATGGGGCTTTATTTTAAAAAATAATAGGATGAAGAAAATTGTCGTAGGGGGTAATGATCTATTCACCATGGCGGGAATATCGTTCTGGAAGAAGGAAGATGCTCAGGCAATAAAGGAAGCTACAATTGAAGCATTTAGTAAGCCTGGCCATGAAGACTTGTATTGGGATGAAATAGTTGATAGCATTTTAAATAAAATTGATGTTGGCATTCAAGAGGTTGGCCATGATCAAATAGTAGAAATTGATAATGTTAAAGAATTATGTGCATTGGATAAAAGTTATGAAAAATATTTAGAGGTGGAATAATGAAACAAAAAATAAGAATATTAATTGTATTGACTATTATTACTGGATACTTCTCGCTAACTAGACACCTAAGTTCTAAAACTATTGTTAGAATATATACAGCGCTAGAAGACTACCGTATTCCTGCATATCAAAAATTAATTGAAGATGCATATCCAAATGTCGAAGTGCACATTACTCGACTATCAAGTGGAAAATTAGCGGCTAAAGTACTAGCAGAAGGGTCAAGTTGCGAGGCAGATATTATTCTTGCCACACCAGCTAATCATTTATATGGCTTAAAGGAAGCGGGTTTATTAGAGAAATATGATACTAATTTAACATTTGCATCTGGTATGGAGGATAGTGATAGCATGGTAATTCCATCTGCTGCTATATCAGAAGTAATTATTGTTAATACACAAGAACTCAAGAATAATAATTTACCCGAACCAACTTCTTTTGCAGATTTAGCGAATCCTATCTATAAGGGATATATTGCAATGGCTAGTCCAAAATCATCTGGAACTGCATATGCAATCTATGTTGGACTGCTAAATTATTTTGGTGAGGAAGAAGCCTTTAATTACTATGACAAATTAATTGGTAACTTAAAAATGATGACTGAATCTGGTTCTGCCCCAACACAAATGGTTACCAGTGGAGAAGTAGCTATTTCATTAGGGATGGATTTTGAAGGATTTGATGCAATAAAAGAAGGAAAACCAGTTAAGGTTATTTTTCCAACAGAAGGTAGTCCATACTATTTCGATGGACATGCTTTGCTAAAAAAGAATCATGAAATAAAAAGTGAAGTTATGGATGTAATGAATCTAATAGTAAGCAATAGAGCTTATGAAGTAGCACAAAGTCAAGCTTATATTCCAGTACTATCTGGAAGGGAAATTATTGCTGACCAATACCCAGATAATTTCAAATTAATGGATATGAGCAATATGGATAGTGTCTCATTTAAAACGAAAATGCTAGAGAAATGGGGGAAACGTTATGAGTAATCAATTTATTCAAATATTAGGCGTTAGTAAATCATTTAAAAATGGAGTAGATGTATTAAAAAATGTCTCTCTAGATATTAATCATGGAGAATTTGTATCAATACTTGGTCCTTCAGGTTGTGGTAAAACTACACTATTAAGGATTTTAATGGGGTTAGAACAACCTACAGCTGGGAAAATATATAAAGATGGAATAGATATTACTGATTTAGAGCCATCAAAAAGAGATTTTTCAATTGTATTTCAAGATTATGCGTTATTTTCGCATATGAATGTTTATCAAAATGTCGTATATGGATTGAAAATTAAAGGTCTAAATCAAAAAGATATGAGAGATAAAGCTAATGAGATTATTGAAAAAGTAGGATTATCTGAACATGTTTCAAAATATCCTATTGAGTTATCTGGTGGCCAACAACAACGTGTAGCAATAGCAAGAGCATTAGTAATGGATAGTAAAGTTATACTTTTAGATGAACCATTCTCTGCATTAGATGCGCAAGTAAAAGTAACGCTGCATGAAGAGTTAAAACAATTACAAAAAGATTTCAATATTACAATGATTATGGTTACTCATGATCAAGAAGAAGCACTAAGTTTGAGTGATAAAGTAATTGTAATGAATGAAGGGAATGTTGAGATGATTGGATCTCCATTTGAAATCTTTAATAAAGCAACAAGTGAATTTATTAAGACGTTTGTAGTCGCACAAATTAATAAAAGATATAAATATGTAGAAGAGCTACGCAAATGACAAAATGGGCAGCAAAGAATAAAATCTGGTTGTATTTCATTTGTGCACTCTTATTAATTGGATTAGTATTTCCAGTGACAATGTTATTGGCGAATGGGTTTAGTAATAGTAATGGAGCTTTTCAGAACTTTATTGATGTATTCTCTAGTAATCAAGCTCAAAAGGCAACATTTAACTCAATCATTTCTTCAGCCATTGCTAGTATCATTGCTGTTGTATTAGCATATGTATGTAGTTATTATATTGAACTTAAATGCAGTTCAAGATTTAAAAAGGCATTAAGGTTCATTATGGTCTTGCCTATGCTTGTGCCCTCAATGACACATGGTATGGCACTTATCTATTTGTTTGGTCAACAAGGAATCATGACTAAAGTATTTGGATTGTCATTTGAACTTTATGGTGCAAATGGAATAGTTTTAGGGAGCGTGTTATATGCTTTTCCAGCAGCATTTCTAATTATTGATTCAGCACTAGCTTCACTAGATTATCGTCTATTTGAATTAGATGAGGTAATGGGAGCAAATCATCGGCAAAGACTATTTGACTTCATTTTGCCAGTCACAAAATATGCAGTATTTTCTGCTTTTATCGTAGCTTTCACTATGGTATTTACTGATTATGGGGTAGCGTTATCTGTTGGTGGAAACTTCATTGTCCTACCGGTCTTACTCTATCAAAATGTAATTGGGCTACAAAATTTCAATTATGGTGCGGTAATCGCGTTAGTGTTATTAGCCCCATCAATAATTTCTTTCTTCATGGATATATTCTATTTTGGTAGAAAACAAATTGCTTCAAAACATAATAAGCTTGCAATTAAGAAAGAGCGAAGTTCGCTATTAACTACTATATCATTTTGGATAGTATCAATTTTAATCATGTTACCAATGTTAGTGGTAATCGTAACACCATTTATTAAATTATGGCCATATGATTTTTCATTAACTCTCGATCATTTCTATAAAGTAATAGTAAATAATGATTTGCTGGCATTAATAAATAATACTGTGTTTATTGGGCTAGTGACATCACTACTTGGATGTGTGATAGCTTTCTTCGTGGCGTATTTAGTAGTAAGAGCCAATGCTGGAAAAGTAGCTTCATTTACACACTTCTTGATATTATTATCAATGGCAGTACCAGGACTAGCTTTAGGGGTTGCCTATGTATTATTCTTTAGAGGAACATATTTATATAATACATTTTCAATATTAATAGTAGTTAACATTATGCACTTTATTGCCTCTCCGTATCTAATGGCAGTAAATCATTTTAAACAGTTAAACCCTAACTTAGAAAGTACAGCCATCACATTAGGAGCGAGTTTTAAAGAAACAATGTTGGATATCATCGCTCCACAATCAAGGAAATTATTAACGGATATGTTTGTATATTTCTTTACTAATGCAATGATTACCATCTCAGCTATTTCGTTCTTATATAACAGTATCACTAAAACATTATCAATTCAGATAACAAACTTTAATGATATTGCTTATACTGAAGGAGCAATAGTAGTGTCGCTTGTTATTTTAGTTATTAATGTAATAGTAAAAGTATATCAAGCACGACTTGATGTCTAACCAAACTTAAGGTACAATAAAAAAGAATCAATGATTCTTTTTTAATTAGGAGAAAAACAATGCAAGAATGGACATCACGAACATCATTATTATTAACTGAAGAAAAAGTGCAAATACTAGCTGATAAAACAGTTGCTGTTTTTGGTGTGGGCGGTGTAGGTGGCTATGCGTGTGAAGCATTAGCTAGAGTAGGCATTGGCCATTTCATACTTGTAGATAATGACATTATTTCAGTATCCAATATTAATAGGCAGATTATCGCTACTACTAAAACCGTTGGTCTACCAAAAGTTGAAGTGATGAGGGATAGAATTCTTGAAATAAATCCTAATGCTATTGTTGAAATACATCAAACTTTTTTGTTGCCATCTAATAGTAATCAATTTGATTTTAATAAATATGACTATGTTGTTGATGCAGTTGATACAATATCAGCAAAAATAGAGATAATTGTAAGAGCTCAAGAAGCAGCTGTCCCAGTTATTTCATCCATGGGGGCTGGTAATAAACTTGATCCTACACGTTTTGAAGTAGTTGATATTAATCAAACATCAATTTGTCCACTTGCTAAAGTAATGAGAAGAGAACTAAAGAAAAGAAATATTACTAAATGTAAAGTAGTCTATTCACAAGAACAACCAATAACACCAAATCCAATAATTATTATGGATGATAATCATAAGCAAATTCCTGGTAGCATATCTTTTATACCATCTGTTGTTGGATTAATTATCGCTAGTGAAGTAGTTAAAGACATAATAAAGTAGTTTAGCAACCCATAGTTGACAAAATTCTATAGCAATTTGGTAGAAAGCAAGTTACTATTAAATATAATATAGTTATAACACAGGAGGGAGTATTTATGAGTATAGGAGAAAGAATTATTGAGTGTCGTCGAAAAGCTGGAATGAGTCAAGAACAATTAGCAGATAGATTGAATGTGTCAAGGCAGGCTGTATCGCGTTGGGAACTATGCCAAAGCAATCCTGATACTGATAACATTATTAAGATGTGTGAGATATTTGATGTTAACTCTGATTATTTGCTATTAGGAAAGCAAGAGAAAAAAGAAGACAGATATGATTTTAAGGAGACAAAAATGGAAAACTCATATCAAAGCATGAAGAAATCTCAAATATTTAGAAGCCTAAATGATAAATCAAAATGGTCACTGGCAGGCTCTATTTATTTAGCATGGCATGCCTTTGGAGCGTTTATGTTTTCTGCTTTCGCATACTTCGCAACATCAATGTTCAATAACTTTGGTAAAAATATTTCTAATGGAATAACTGGCGGATTTCCTTCAGAACTATTTGAAGGTGGGTGGGGTACTCCTCAGATAAATTTTACTAACCCATTTAGTGGGTTATTCTATGGAGTTGCTTTTGTTGTATTTATAATTGGTTGCGTTTTGGCTTATGCAGCAATTAGAATGTATTTCTATTCTAAAAACCATAGAGATGAACAGCTATATTAATTTGAGTTATATGATGCCATTATGGCATCTTTTTTATTTCATATTTTTAACTTGTTGCACTTTTGTAGCTAATAAAGCTTTATAATAATAAAATAAATAAAGCGTAAGGGGATAATTTATGAGGGGAAGAAAGAGAATACTACTTATTGTAGTTAGCATAATAGGGATACTTAGTGTTTATGTTGCAACTAAAACTACATTCTTTACTAATCTTTTTGATAATAACACCCTAACTCTTCAAATAATTGTCGACATATTGATTCTATGTGGAGCATTCATTATTGCATTAATCTATAAGAAATAAATAAGTTATACTAATTTTAAATAGTATAACTTTATTTTTGCATTATAGGATTACTTCATTTAAATTTTTCCTAGGTCTTTGCTTAGGGTCTTCGTCGCTATATCCAATAGTGATGGCTGATAACAAACGATATTGCTTTGCTTTTAATAATTTTGAAATTTCTTTCTCTGCAAACAGTACATCTGCTATCCATAAAGAGCCTAGCCCTAAGTTTGTAGCACTTAAACACATGTTTTCAATACATGCACTTCCTGAGATCCCATCTGACATGAACCAATTTTTATCAGTATCAAGATAAATCATAATTAGGGCTGGGGCTTGCTTGATAATATTGGCAGTATAGATAACAGAGTTACTTTTAGCTGTTATTTCTTCGCCTTTCATTGCATTGATCATTAAGTCTGCCACCTCATCTTTTAAATTATCTTGTAATACAACAAATCTCCACGGTTGGCGATTCTTAGATGATGGAGCTAAACTGCCATGATATAGTATTTCATCAATCATGCTTTGTTCTACTTTATCACTTTTATATTTTCTAATACTTCTTCTATTTTCAATAACTTTACTAAATTCCATATTATTCACCTCAATAAAATTATACCATTTATTTTGGGTAAATGATTGTTATTTTAAAATAAAAATGCTATACTACTAAAGAAGAAAAAGACCTTTAAGTTAGTCCAGAGAGACTAGGAAGGATATAATTGCTGTTTTGTTTAACACAAAACTTTTTTGAGTATATTATACCGTTCCTAGAACGGTATTTTTTATATATTAGGGGGTATTAAAATGAATGTAACTCGATTAAGTGATTTTGAAATAAGCCAAATTATGGATATTATTAACTTGGCTAAAGAATTTGAAAATGGTAATAAAGTCGATTATCAAGGAAAAAAGATTGTCGCCAATCTATTTTTCGAACCATCAACTCGTACTCATTATAGCTTTGAAACTGCAGCATTAAGACTTGGTTGTAAAACTATGAATCTTGAAACTAGTAATTCTAGTTTATTAAAAGGAGAAACATTATATGATACTGTTAAAACTTTTGATTCATTTAACGTCGATGCCTTTGTTATTCGTTCAAGCCGTAATGAGTATTTTAATGAGCTAATTGGTAAAATTAAAGCGCCAATTTTAAATGGTGGAGATGGAACAGGAAACCATCCGAGCCAGTCATTATTAGATCTATATACTATATATCAAGAGTTTGGTTATTTTAAGGGCTTGAAATGTGTTATTGTTGGTGATATTAAACATAGTCGTGTAGCTCATACTAATTATGAAGTAATGAGGCGTTTAGGAATGGAAGTTTATACCAGTGGCCCAATTGAATGTAAAGAAGATGATTTAAATTATGTAGAATTTGATAAAATTATTGATCAAGTTGATATCGTAATGCTACTTCGTGTCCAAAGAGAGAGACATGAAACATTATCTAATCTAAAAATGGAAGAGTATCATAGACAATATGGTTTATCTAAAGCAAGATATGCCAAAATGAAAAGTAATGCAATTATTATGCATCCTGCACCATTTATTCGTAATGAAGAAATTGATAGTGAATTAGTAGAATGTAAGCAATCAAGAATTTATAAGCAAATGGAAAATGGCGTTTATATTAGAATGGCGTTATTAAATATGGTGTTAGGTCATGAGTAAACTATTACTTAAAGAAGCTACAGCCTATATAGATTCTAATTTAACTATCAAAGATATTTTAATTGTTGATGGGCATATTTCATCTATTGGATATATTGAACAAACTGATGAGATGGAAGTACTAAACTGCTCCGATAAATTAGTGTGTTTGGGATTTGTGGATATGCACACGCATTTACGAAGTCCAGGTTATGAGTATAAAGAAACTGTTGCTAGTGGAACGAAATCGGCGTTACTTGGAGGATATAGTCATGTTGTTGCGATGGCCAATACTAACCCTGTGATGGATACTGTAGAAGTAGTAGAAGAATTTGAGAAATTAGTTGAGGAGCAAGCATTTGTTAATACATATACATATGCAGCTATTACTAAAGGACTAGCTGGTAAAGAACTTGTTGATATGGAGAAATTATTAGAAAAGAAAATAGTCGTTGGATTTAGCGATGATGGTAAAGGAATTCAAAGTAGTTCTATGATGAAAGAGGCCATGCAAAAAGTTGCTAAGCTAAATTCAATAATTGTTGCTCATTGTGAGGATGAAAGCGAACTAAAACCTGGTGGTTGTGTTCATGATGGTAAATTTGCAGAAGTTAATAATTATGTAGGAATAAATAGTGCCTCTGAATATAAGCAAGTAGAACGAGATTTAGATAACTTAGTTGGAACACATGCCCAATATCATATCTGCCATATATCTACTAAAGAATCGGTCAAGGCGATGACTGAAGCTAAGCAGCGAAGATTATTGGTCTCTGGAGAAGTTACGCCTCATCATTTACTATTAACGGATGCAATCATACCTGCTGATGATGCCAATTTCAAAATGAATCCACCATTAAGAAGTATCGAAGATAGGGAAGCATTAATAAAAGGCTTAAGAGATGGAGTAATTCAAGTCATTGCGACTGATCACGCCCCGCATAGCAAGGAAGAAAAGGTGCAGGGTATTAAAAAAGCACCGTTTGGAATAATTGGATTGCAACATGCTTTTCCACTACTTTATACATATTTAGTTAAGAATAATTACGTGCCACTTCATACTTTGCTTGATGCATTAACTACTAATCCTTCCAGAATATTAGGGGTTCCTCATATGCTTAAAAAGGGATTTGAAGCTAATTTAGCGATTATTGATTTAAATAAAGAATATGAAATTAAAGAAGAAGATATAGTTTCGAAATCAGTCAATACACCATTTATTGGTCAAAAAGTATTTGGAGAAGTTGAGTATATGATAATTAATGGGAAACTCATTAACATAATGGAAATGAAAGAAGGAATAAAACATGCCTAGGAATAAAGAAATAAAGAAGATATTAGTTATTGGTTCTGGACCAATTGTTATTGGTCAAGCAGCGGAATTTGACTATGCTGGAACTCAAGCTTGTATTGCTTTAAAAGAAGAAGGTTATCAGGTAGTATTAGTAAACTCAAATCCAGCTACAATTATGACTGATACTAATATGGCAGATAAAGTGTATATGGAACCATTAACACTGGATTATCTAGCTAAAATAATTCGTAAAGAAAGACCTGATGCAATAGTGCCTGGACTTGGTGGACAAACTGGGCTTAATCTTGTAGTACAATTGGCAAGTAAAGGAATTCTTGATGAGTGTCGTGTTGATATACTTGGAACGAAATTGCAGTCGATTCAAAAAGCTGAAGATAGAGAGTTATTTAGGGAGTTATGTGAAGAAATTGGAGAACCAATTTTGAAGAGTTATACAGCTACTCATGTTGATGAAGCATTAGAACATGCTCATAATATAGGTTATCCAGTAGTTGTTAGACCAGCTTTCACACTTGGTGGAACTGGTGGTGGATTTGCTTATAATGATCATGATTTAATTGAGATTGCTAGTTCGGGAATTGATTTATCACCTGTTAATCAAGTTTTGATTGAGAAATCAGTGTACGGCTACAAAGAAATTGAATTTGAGGTAATGCGTGACAGTAAGGATGTCGCTATCGCTATTTGTGATATGGAAAATATTGATCCAGTTGGAATTCATACAGGAGATTCAGCAGTAGTTGCTCCAATTCAAACATTAAGTAAAGAGACTAGAGAAATGCTGAAGCAGTCTGCTCTTAAAATGATTCGTGCTTTAAAAATTGAGGGTGGGTGTAATGTGCAATATGCATTAAATCCACATAGTAATGAGTACTATGTAATTGAGGTTAACCCACGTGTCTCTAGATCATCTGCCTTAGCTTCTAAAGCAACTGGTTATCCAATTGCTAGAGTTACTGCTAAGATTGCAGTAGGTTATACATTAGATGAGATAATAGTAGTAGATAGACCTGGTAATATTGAACCCCAATGTAATTACTATGTCATTAAATTAGCTCGCTTCCCATTTGACAAGTTTGAAGCTGCTAATAGAGTACTTGGAACACAAATGAAAGCTACTGGAGAAATAATGGCTATTGGAAATTCATTTGAAGAAGCATTATTTAAGGGTGTAAGATGCTTAGAAATTAAAGTTGATCATTTCCAAATGAAAAAGATTGATAGACAGCCACTTAATGAATTATTAGAACGAGTTAAAACTCCAGATGATGAAAGATTATTTGTAGTTGCATCATTACTTAGAAAAGGTGTAGATGTTCAGACAATTGAAGAATTGTCATGTATTAATGGTTGGTTTATTCAAAAGTTAAAAAACGTAATTGATTTTGAACAAGAAATATTTGATAACAAAGAAAATATTGAAGTATTATCAAAAGCGAAATTATATGGTATTAGTGATAGTTTTATTGCTAGATTATGGAATATGAGTCAAAAAGATATCTATATATTAAGAAAAGAGCATAATATTTATCCTAAGTATCAACAAGTAGATTCTTGTATAAGTAAAGATAATACAATACTGCCATATCTATATAGCTCATATCATGCTCAAACTGAGGAATCAGTTAAGACCAATAATAAAAAGATTATTGTATTAGGATCAGGACCAATTCGTATAGGTCAAGGTGTGGAATTTGATTATTCAACAGTTCACGCGATTTGGGCTATTAAAGAAGAGGGCTATGAAGCGATTGTAATCAATAATAATCCTGAAACAGTTTCAACTGATTATACGACAAGTGATAAATTATATTTTGAACCATTAACTGTAGAAGATGTAATGAATGTTATTGATTATGAACAACCAGATGGAGTAATAGTGCAATTAGGTGGACAAACTGCAATTAATTTAGCTGCTGATCTACATGATTTAGGTGTTAAGATAATCGGTACAGATGTTGAAGCGATAGAAAAAGCTGAAAATAGAGATGCCTTTGAACATGTATTAAATAAACTTGATATTCCTCGCCCAAATGGTGCTGCAGTAACTAATATTGAAAAAGGTATAGAAGTAGCTAATAATGTTGGCTATCCAGTATTAGTAAGACCAAGTTATGTACTTGGCGGAAGGGCAATGCAAATTGTTACTAGTGATGAAGATTTAATGAAGTATTTAACGACTGCTGTTGAAATAGATGAAAAACAACCAGTGCTAATTGATAAATATATTGTTGGTCAAGAAGTTGAAGTAGATGCTATTTGTGATGGGGTTGATGTTTTCATTCCAGGGATAATGGAACATATCGAAAAAACGGGTGTCCATTCTGGTGATAGTATCTCGGTTTACCCTACATATTCGATTTCAAAACGTGCAAAAGAAAAGATTAAAGAATATACTACTAAGCTCGGATTGGAAATTGGAATTATAGGTTTATTCAATATCCAATTCATTGTAGATGAAAATGAAAATGTATTCATTATTGAAGTAAACCCTCGTTCAAGCCGTACTGTACCATTTTTATCAAAGACTACAAAAACTGCGATGGCAAATATTGCTACTAAAGTTATTATGGGTAGAAAGTTAAAGTACTTCGGCTATAAGACTGAGGTTAAACAATCTCCAGATAAACGTTATTACGTAAAAGTGCCAACATTCTCATTTGCAAAAATACGTGGTTTGGATGCAATTCTTGGCCCAGAAATGAAATCTACAGGAGAAGCAATTGGTTACGATGATACACTTGACAAAGCATTATATAAAGCTTTACAAGCATCAGGAATGAAGATTAGTAATTATGGAACAGTATTTATTACTGTTTCAGATAAAGATAAGAATGAAGCTTTGAAAGTAGCAACAAGATTTTATGAATTAGGATTCAATTTAATTGCTACATCAGGGACAGCTAATTTCTTGAAAGAAAATGATATCCGTTGTAAAGTAGTTGAAAAGATTTCATCTGGTTCTGATGATATACTAGATTGGATAAAGTCTGGGCATGTTAAGTATATTATTAATACCATGAGTATGGGGGCAGCTGACAAAGAACAAGATGGATTTATGATTCGTCGTGCAGCTGTAGAACACAATGTTGCGTTATTATCTTCGCTAGATACAGTAAAAGTGCTATTAGATGTTTTAGAAATGATTACATTAAAGGTAAGTACTATCGATGAATAATATCCAAGGAATATTTACTATAACTGAAAACAATAAAATAGCGAAAGATGTATATAGGATGCGTTTAGTAGGAGAAGCAGCGAGATTTATTAGTCAACCAGGACAATTTGTAAGTATTAAATTAACAGAAGGAATGGATCCTTTCTTAAGAAGACCGATGAGTATTCATGATTATGATGAAAAATCAATTGTAATTATTTATAAGGTAGTAGGAATAGGCACTAAAATGTTAGCACAAATGGTTAATGGTGAAACATTGGATTTATTAGTCGGATTGGGAAATGGTTTTCCGTTTACTAATAGTAATAATATATTATTAGTTGGTGGCGGTGTTGGTGTTCCACCATTATACAATCTTGCAAAGCAATTAAAGTCACAAGGTAAGAGTATTACAACAGTTTTAGGGTTTAATGGATATGAAGACGTTTTTTGTGAAGCCGAGTTTAAAGAGTTTGGTGAAGTATATGTTGCCACGATGGATGGTAGTTATGGGACTAAAGGTAATGTTATCGATGTAATAAAAAACAACAACTTAGTTTTTGATGAATACTATTCATGTGGACCAGAGCGAATGCTTGATGCACTAATCACAAATTATCCAGATAATGGGTGGTTAAGCTTTGAATCAAGGATGGCTTGTGGAATCGGGGCATGTATGGGCTGCTCATGTAAAGTTAAAACTGCGCCATATAAGCGCATATGTGTTGAAGGGCCAGTACTGCATTCAAGTGAGGTGATTGTCCATGAATAGACTAGAGATAAATATCCCCGGCTTAAAACTTAAGAACCCCATTATTCCAGCATCTGGTACGTTTGGGTTTGGGTATGAGTTTTCAAGATTTTATGATATAAATATTCTAGGTAGTATGATGCTAAAAGGAACGACTTTAGAGTCACGTTTTGGAAATCCAACTCCTCGTGTAGCTGAAACCCCTAGTGGGATGCTGAATGCAATTGGGCTACAAAACCCAGGGGCCAAAGCTGTTATGGAAGTAGAGTTAGGCAAATTAAGACCACTTTATAATGATAAAGTGATTGCAAATATTGCTGGTAATTCTCCTGAAGAGTATGCAGAGTGTGCTAGACTATTGTCTAGTCATGATATGGTTGGAGCACTTGAATTAAATATTTCGTGCCCTAATGTTAAACATGGTGGCATTCAATTTGGAACTGATCCAGACATGGCTTATGAATTAGTTAAAGCAGTTAAAGCGAAGAGTAGTAAGCCTGTTTATGTAAAGCTATCACCAAATGTCACTGATATCGTAAAAATGGCACAAGCAGTTGAGAGAGCTGGAGCCGATGGAATAACGATGATCAATACACTAATTGGAATGAGGTTTGATTTGAAAACTGGCAAGCCAATCATTGCAAATAAAACTGGAGGATTATCAGGTCCAGCAATTTACCCAGTGGCATTGCGCATGATCTATCAAGTGTATAAAGCAGTGAACATTCCTATTATTGGTATGGGTGGTGTTAGTAGTGCTTATGATGTTATAGAAATGATGTCGGCGGGCGCTAGTGCTGTAGCAGTAGGAACAATGAATTTAGTCGATCCATTTATTTGCGAAAAGATCATTAATGATCTGCCGATGGTAATGGATGAATTAAAAATAAATGATTTAAAAGATATAATTGGAAGGAGCCATAAATATGAGTAGAGTAATTATTGCCTTAGACTTTAAAAATAAAGATGAAGCGTTAACTTTTTTAGATAAGTTTCCAACAGAGAAATTATATGTCAAAGTTGGTATGGAGTTATTTTATAGCGAAGGGCACAGTATAATTGAAGAAATTAAGAAGCGTGGGCATCAAATATTCTTAGATTTAAAACTTCATGATATACCAAATACTGTTAAAAGTGCTATGTACCAACTAGCCAAATTAGATGTTGATATGGTTAATGTTCATGCCTCTGGGGGTACTGCAATGATGAAAGCCGCTATTGATGGTTTAGAAAATGGTAAGGTGAAAGAAGCTCGTCCATTATGTATTGCTGTTACTTGTTTGACATCATTAGATGATGCGATATTACATAAAGAGTTACTAATAAATCATTCGGTAAAAGAAACAGCTCTTACTTGGGCTAGAAATGCGAGATTATCTGGTATGGATGGAGTAGTGTGCTCACCACTAGAATCACTAGATATACACAGAATTCTAAGTGAAGACTTCTTAACAGTAACACCAGGGATTCGTTTTGCTGATGGAGATGTTAATGATCAAAAACGCGTTGCTACACCTGAATATGCTAGAACTATGACATCTAGCTATATCGTTGTAGGAAGAGCGATTACTGGTGCTGCTAATCCAGTAGAAGCATATAAAGAAGCAGTAAGACAATTTGAAGGAGAATAATATGAAAAAGACAATTGCCAATCATTTATTAGATATTAAAGCTGTATTTTTACGCCCCAATGAACCATTTACATGGGCTTCGGGAATTAAATCACCAATTTATTGCGATAACCGATTAACATTATCATACCCAAGTGTCAGAAATGATATCGAACAAGAAATTGCTAATATTATTAAAAAGCAATACCCAGATTGCGAGTGCTTAATGGGGACAGCTACAGCCGGTATTGCACATGCTGCATTAGCTGCTAATATTTTATCGATGCCTATGGGTTATGTTAGAGGTGGTGCAAAAAGTCATGGTCGCAACAATCAAATTGAGGGTGTAGTAAAACCAGGGATGAAGGTAGTTGTAATTGAGGATTTAATTTCGACTGGTGGCTCATCACTTGAATGCGTTGAATGTTTGAGAGAGGCTGGGTGTGAAGTGCTAGGAATGGTAGCAATTTTTACATACCAACTTAGCAAGGGATATGATAACTTTAAAACTGCTAATGTAGAATATACAACTCTTACAGATTATGATACTCTTGTTGATGTAGCAATCGAAAAAGGATACATTGCTACTGCTGACTTAGAGAAATTGAAAGCATGGAAAAGTAATCCAAACGATGAATCTTGGATTAATAAGTAATAAGTCACTCGTAAGAGTGATTTTTACTTACGATAATAGATAAATGCTCATAAAATGAGTGTTTTTTTAAAATAATTACCTAAATAAAACATAAAGAAAACGCTGCCAACATTTGACATAGACTAACTACATGATATAATTACCGAGAGGTGAAATTATGAGAGATAAACTACCTAAATTTATTACTAATCTAGTGACTATATCGTTTATATTAACGGCGGTTATAGGATGTAGCATTACAGTATTTAAACATTTCAGAGATGAGCGTCGTGAAGAAGAACAAAGAATGAAAAATTCTATTATTGCTGAATATAAACTTTTTAGAGAAGATGTAAAAAGCATTAATTTAGAAGCTGATTCTTTTACTGAAAAACTTGGCAATATATTGTCATACGATGTTAATTTGTCTAAAAACGGAGCGGTATTACAAGATTTATTTGCTGAGTTTGAAGATTTCATAGATGAAAACACAAAAAAATATGAGATATTGCATACATACTGTCCTGGCAATAAATATGAGAGTGCGACTATTATTGCTGGGTGTAAAAGTTATTTAATGACTAGTGAAACTCTTCATAATTCATATTTAAAAAATATTGAAAATACTAATGAACGAATTAAAACTTTCAATCAAATGAATAAAGATGACAATAGAAAATATAGTGATATAGAAGAAATAGTGTCACAAAACTACACTGAGTATGTTGATTATGATAAGGATGGTGAATATAGTGGAAAGTAAAATTAAAAAGCTCTTACCACAAGATTTACGAAAACTATCAAGTATTTTCATAACAATAGGGGTATTGCTTAGTCCTTTATCATTAGCGTTCTATTATGTGTCAATTAATAGTAATAGCCTAATTAACAGTGCTATAAGTTTTGTTTTGTTATTTGTTGGTTTGTTGACTCTTGGGTTACTGCTAATTGGTTTATACATAAAGAAAAGCATTCAAATTCTTATGAGAAAGTGGAAGCTTGCGTTATGTACTGGTTTAGCAGTTTTATATACTTTTGCAGGAGTAGTCGTATTATGTTTGTTGTATATTCCTAGTATTGGATTTCAAGATTGGTTGATTACGACTGCCATGACAACTCAATCTCATCAGCATTACGCAAAGTGGTTTTATGATAGCTATACAATTTCAAATGTTAGATCTAGAAATGAAGTCGTTGATTTAGGGCTAGATTCGGATCCGAATTTAATAAATTTTGATAAGCCAGATTTCAGCCAAACGACATTTGCTTCTGAATTTGAAGCGCAAATATTAACGCCTGATCCTGGTAATGCTACATATAAAATAATTGATCTAGATCGTGATGGATATACTGGTAAGATGGCTGTTATTTATGATCCATCAAAAATCAAAATTGGAACGTCGCTGGGGATGGCTAATAACACTAGTGCGTGGGGCCAATATGTATGGGAAATTGCCAACAATAACAAAGCAGTAATTGGAATTAACGCCAGTGGATTTTATGATCCAAATTGGAATAGCGCTGGCGGATTCCCACATGGAATAGTAATAAAAAATGGTAAATTGATATCTGATAACTCGAAGGCTGGAGTTGGAGGAGGACTAGTGGGATTTACGAGCGATAATAAACTCGTATTAGCCAAAATGACATCTGAAGAAGCTTTAGAAATGGGAATTCGTGATGCAGTAGAATTTGGACCGTTCTTAATCGTCAATGGTAAATCTGCTTTCGTCGCTGGAAATGGTGGATGGGGGAAAGCTCCAAGAACAGTTGTTGCTCAGCGCAAAGATGGAATAGTTCTACTAATATGTATAGATGGTAGACAAATTGGTAGTGCGGGTGCTGATATGGGTGACTTAGTTGGCTTACTTGAAGATTATGGAGCATATAATGCGGCAAACATGGATGGTGGTACTTCAACATCAATGACATTAAATGGCAAAATTATTACCAAGCCAATCGACGGTAATTTTAAACCAAAAACTCGCCCTGTACCAAATGCTTGGATAGTTGTAGAATAACTAAAAGAAAGGCATTTCACTTTAAGTGAGACGCCTTTTTATTTAATATTTATACTTAAATTTAGATTGTCGCAATGAGTGCGGCTGACAATAGAAATCAAATATGAGCCCATGAATTCATCTGAAATATCAAACCACTGACTATATTCGGGCATATTTTGATATAAGTATAAGCTGTCAGTGAGATCGCCTCTAAAGTATCTTGTATTAACTTCTGCAAAGTAAACTGACATGTTATGAGTTTTGCTTTTCTCATACTCATAGTCACTTAAGTAATCATAGGCTTTGTTATAAGATATATCATAGAAAAACTGGTATGAATTAATCGGTAAGTCAATCTCTAGACCAAGTGCTTGATAATCCATATGTCCATCGCTAGTAAGATTTATTAATCCATATTGATTATTAACAATTGATAGGGAACTTAAAGCAATATCGAAGAAATCTTTATCATAGGCAATATCTTGAATATGTATATGACCACTAAACCCAATATTTACGCTGTACTCACTAAATAGTGTTTGTAAAGTTTGGTAATTAGTAATTGTATATCCATTATAAAATAATGAGTTATGGATAAGTAAGTTTTGATGACTAATAATGATTACTTCTTGATCATAGCTCTTTGCATCAGATAATTGTTGCTCAACCCATAATAGACCATCATCGGTAATAGAGTTATATTTGTTATTTCCATTTACATCTATAAATAACAAACGATATTTATCACTAAGTAAGTAACTATAACTTAAGCTATTTTCATCTTTAGAATAGTAATTATTATATCCATAGTCCTTGTATATTTTTGTAAATTCTTTTGCATCGATGTTTTGAGAACGAGTGTATGAGCCATCGTTAGCTGAGAAATCAACAGCCTTGTATTGCCCTAAATCATGATTTCCAGGAATTACTAATACTGTAATCCCATTTTCTTTCAATAAAGATAATTTAGTAGCTAACGCTTTATGACTTTCCTTTTCACCATTAAAAGTTAGGTCTCCACTAAGGATTAAAACATCTGGCTTTTGCATTTTAACATTTTCAATAAAAGCATCAATAATCTCTTCAGAGTAGATTGTCATCTTTCCATCAGCGCTGTTAATCAAATTGACAAATGTTTCGTTTTCTAGAGAATATAATTCCTTACTAAGGTAATGAAGGTCAGAAGCAATCATTATCTTAATATCTCTATTATCTGTAATTAATGGATCTGTTTGTAATTCTATATTATCCTTACCACATGATATTAAGAAAAATAAACTAAAGTATAATACTATTAATTTCTTCATAAAATACTCCTTATAATTAATATATTTATATTGTAACATATTAATAATATTAAGTGGCTGTTATAATTGTTAATAAGATTATATTATTTGAAAAGCATTATTGAATATTATTAAAAACAATTGATACATTGCTAAATAAGTGTTAGTATTATGTTGTTATGTTAGGAGGAAGTACAATGGAATTGGTTATGATATGTGCACAGATGAGATTCATGGAAAGACGCCTTCATGAGGTAGAAGAAGAATTATCGCTTAAGGTTACAAAAATTAAACCACCATATATATATTTTGATGTAGAAACTGATGATGATTTCAACGCTGCATCTAGAAAAATTAAGAAAGTATTAAATTCTGGTAAAAATGTAAATGCAGTATGCTTTGAGATTTATAAATTTCATAATGGTAAAGTTGATTTGATGCCATATGCCTCAGATGCTACAAAGAGTAAATATGCGTATTTTAGCAAATAAAAATATACAAATGTTGACATTAATTACCAATATGATATAATCTAATTGGCAAGAATACTACAGGGAAAGAGAAGCGCGAACTTCTCTTTTTCATATATATCATTTTGTTTTAGCGCTTGATATTGTATAATATGGCTAATAAAGTAGGTGGGAGTATGAGTACAAATTTAGATGAAGATTTTATATTTCAAGTATATGCAATTGTTGAAGAAATACCAAAAGGGAAGGTAGCGACATATGGTCAAATAGCTAGATTAGCGGGAAGAGAAAAGAATTCTAGATTAGTTGGCCGAGCTTTACGATACTCTAATATATATGGTAATTTTCCATGTCATCGTGTCGTCAATTCAAGTGGTAGATTATCTCCGGGTTGGGATGAACAAGGTGGATTGCTATATGAAGAAGGGGTAATACTAAAAGAAAACGGATATGTAGATTTGAAAAAGTATCAATGGGATGTATAATATCCATTGATACTTCTTTTAGATTATTATAATATTCAAAATTATAACACTAATGCTTTTATTTGCTTTTTTACCTTTTTCATTGCCCAATCATAATGACTTGATGTTACTGAAGAACAGTATTGTCCCATTGTAGAGCCTCCTACCCAACTAAATTTATTTCTAGCAAATAACTCGTCATTTGAGAATGACTCAATTAATTCAATAACTTTGCCATGACTTTCTTTAATCATTTCTTTTGCTTCTATATACGATGTATTTTGATGTTTTTTCCATAGCTGAACATTCATTTCTCCATAATTTTTCCAATTATATGGTTCCATCAAAAATGGTTTTCTAATATCATTCATATTGTTATTCACCCAGTTCAGTAATAACTGATGCCACTCATAGAGATGTATTAATACATCTCTAATATTTTTATCTCTTGCCCAATGCGCTTCTTTTTCATTTGTGATATCAAATTTGAATTCTTCCTCTTGCTCATCTAAAGGCATTGAGTCAATAAGTTTAATTAACTTATCAAATTGTGTGTTTGCTTGTACTAATAAATCTTCTTTTGTTGTTGCTTTGGCCATTTTTATATAGTCCTTTCTTTAATTATAAAACAACTTTCTGTAATCCAATGATCAGGATTAGTATCTTGCGCTGGTGATATGTGATAGATATTGAAAGTAGGTTGTATTAACTCATAATTATTAAGCTCTATCCAGTTCAATGCCGCAAGAGTAACTTCTGGCATTTTATCATAGCTTCCTATAAAAGTTACTGATGCGACCTCAACCTCATCTGTTTCAAAAAACTGTATTTCATTTGTATCTTTATATTTTTTATCGACAGTTACTTGGACTTCAATACTCACATTGTTTTCCTTATATTCCAAATCATGAAACAATGCTATCGCATACCCATCATTTAATACATTTACTTGTTGCTTAGAAATCTCTTTGTATAGTTCGATCCATAATTCATTCTCATCCATATAACTACTTACTGTTTTTCTCAAACTAATAACTGTTCTTTTTGGCATTATTTTCTTAACTACATTATAATTAATTTTCTTTACATCAATTTTTACGAGTTGATGCATTTCTTTGGAAACACGGACAAGTCTTTCTAGTTCAAATTGAACTTCATTCATTCTTTGATTAAATAAATTAGTAATATTCAATTCGCTTTTATCATCAATAATTGATTTAATTGCAGTTGTTGTAAATCCTAAAGAGCGCAGCTTTACAATCATATTTGCTGTTTCTAACTGTTCTATTTCATAAAAACGATAATTTGTGCTCTCATCGATATAGGATGGTTTTAGAATATCCAATTGATCATAATATCTTAGCATACGAATGCTAATATATGACAGTTTAGAAAAATCTCCAATCTTCAACATAGACTTCACCTCCTTGATATTATATCACAATGACAAGTATAAACCATGACACAATGTTAGAGTCAATATAAAAAGCTCAAGCTGCTTATGAAAACTTCTTGAGCATGATGAATGCAATTACTGATTGATAAACTAGCTAACTATGGTCAGTTTTCTTATGTTGAAAAATGAGCGAATAACTAATTTTTAAATTGAGATGCTAATTTTTTTTCAAACAAATAGTATTTGCTAAAATTCCTGTTATTGTGATTGTTCCTAAATATCCCCAAGGCATAATCCAATTTAAGTAACTTGGTAGTTCAAATTGATAATAGGTAAAAACCATTAGTATTAATGAAATGATCAAAAATCCTATGCCAACTACTCTACATAATTTTGGTTTGTCATATTTTGCTTTCTGCTCTTTGGTAGAAGTATTATAGCCAGCGATCAAAAAACTACCTTTTCCCATTATTAAAAGTATCGATAATACAAAGCATAAAATTGAAATAACCCATCCAATGAGTAAACCATCATTCATTATAATCACCCTCTTCGTTGTTCATTTCTTTACATTTACTATTATAATATTCAAAATCGTTTATATTTGCTTCCTTATCAACATAATAAATACCTTCTTTATTACAACTGTAGGCATTATAGAAGAACCCTTGATAGATAATAACCTCGCTACGCACTAAACTACTTACACGAAATCTTGGGGCTACTTTATTGTTCTTTACATTGATGTAATCAATAAAAATTAATGAACTCATAATAAGAAATGAAATTAATCCAAGTATCGCAAACTTCTTCCAGAAACTCATATCTATGATAAATCTCTTTATGCCAGCAATAATCATTAAACATCCTAAGCACATATATAGTGATCCCCAGCTACTTTCACTAGGAAATATTGTGCTAGCGGTTAACACAATAACTAAACCAAATACAATAAATAGGGCAGAGATAGTGTTGATGTATTTTACTACCTTATTATTTGAGTAATCGATTGTGTTAACTACATTTTCTTCAAATATTTCTTGATAGTTGTTTTTTTCTATTTTCTCACCATATAATAACTCGTTTATGCTTATATCTAGTATCTTGCTTAATGGATTTAATAATGATAAATCAGGCATATAATTTCCATTTTCCCATCTAGAGATTGTTCGACTATTTACTCCCAACCTTTGAGCTAATTGCTCTTGAGTCATATTCTTTTCTTTTCGAGTTTTAGCAATAAACTTACCAATTTTTACTTGATCCATATTCATTCTCCTCGTATAATGTATTTGTAAAGTTTTTAATGAGACTTTACTAACTCAATATAGACATCGGATAATCCTAAAGTATAATAAGGTTGAATACTAGATTATTGGGATATTCTTTCTCTCCATGTTGCACAATATGTGTC
>JAVBUP010000072.1:0-17244 GCA_031555175.1 Coprobacillaceae bacterium | reverse complement strand
CATATTGTGCTGAGATTGTTAAAGGCACCTTACAATCGTTATTTATATTTTTTCTAGTGACACGCGTGACTATCTTATTAAGCTCTAAATTCTTCCATTCCTCAGTAAATTCCTTAAATCTCAAATTTGGAACATTAAGGACTTCTTTATCGTTTTTATTCATCGAAATCCCCCAATCCAAGCTCTTTTAGATAAACAGCAATTTCCTTATCTAATTCATCTCTTTGAGCTTCTAATTCTTTGATTTCTTTTAAAACTGCTTTAATATCAATTTCTTCTTCCTCTTCAAAAGTATCCACATAACGAGGAATATTTAGATTGTATTCATTAACTTTGATTTCTTCCATAGATGCTTTATGAGCATATTTATCTACATTCTCTCTAGCAATATATGTATCCATTATTTTTTTCAAATTCTCGTCAGTAAGTCTATTTTGATTCTTTCCAGCCTCAAATTCCTTAGATGCATCAATAAAGAAAATATCATCATGCTCTTTACATTTTTTGAATACTAAAATACAAGTTGGAATACTAGTACCAAAGAATAAATTTTCAGGCAATCCAATAACGGCATCAAGATAATTTTTATCGATTAAATGTTGTCTTATTACTCCTTCAGCAGCACCTCTAAACAAAACACCATGAGGTAATACAACTGCCATTGTGCCACTGTCATCCAATAGATAAATCATGTGTTGAATGAATGCATAATCTGCTTTGGATTTTGGCGCTAATTTGCCATACGCACTAAATCTTTCATCATCTAAGAACTTGGCGTCAGCTGACCAAATAGCGCTATATGGTGGATTAGCAACTATTGCATCAAACTTCATTCCCATATGCTTTATACTTGGTTTTTCCAAAGTATCATTGTTTTCTATATTAAATCTAGCAAAAGGAACTTTATGAAGTAACATATTCATCCTTGCTAAGTTATATGTTGTAGAATTGTTTTCTTGTCCATAAAATGAAACAACTTTTGTTTCTCTCGCAACACGTAATAGTAGAGAGCCTGATCCACAAGTTGGATCATAAACATTTCTTAAATTTGGTTTCCCAATCGTTACAAATTTTGATAATAATTTAGAAACTTGTTGAGGAGTATAATACTCTCCAGCTTTCTTACCTGCTGATGCAGCGAATTGTCCGATTAAGTACTCATATGCATCACCTAATACATCTATTTCGGCTTCGTCATAATGGAAATCAATAGCATCAATCTTAAGCATTACTTTTGCAATTAGCTTACTCTTTTCTGCCTCACCTTTGCCTAATTTAGAAGAATTTAAATCCATATCATCAAAAAGGTTCTCGAAATCTTCTTGTGATTTTTTTCCAAGTGTTGATTCTGTTAATTCGTTGATTGCTTTGCTTAAATCAGAAACATCAAATCTACCCTCATTGATTTTCTTAATCAAAACAGACCATAGGTAATCTGGTTCAATTACATAGCCAATTTCACTGGTCGTGACTTCAATTAAATCATCTTTGAAATCATTGCTTTTCCAAGCTTCATCATATGATTTGTTATCTTCTTTTAACTCTTTAGTGACAAACTTCACAAGATTGTCTGATAAATAGCGATAGAAAATAAGTCCCAAAATATAATTTTTGAATTCAGAGGCATCCATATTGCCTCTTAAATCATTCGCCATCCCCCATAGTTGTGAATGGAGTTCCGCTTGTTGCTTCGCTTGTAATTCTTGTGTTGTTGCCATGTTTCTCTCTCCTTAAATAAATCTTGTTATGATGTTCTTAATAAAATCTATAATCTTTTCTGCAATTTGTTTTTTCGCTTTTATACTTGTTGGAATTCCTTCTTCAACTTTAATTCGTTCTATCGTCTCAGTAGATAAATTTTCTTTAATCGCATCTGCCGATAACATTCCACCAAATTCGTATTCACCTATAAATGATTCCATCTTATCTTTAGTTAGTCCAAATTTAGTAGCTATATCATTTATTTCTTTTTCTCTAGCTTCATTCATAAATGAGTTGTATTCATCTTCAACTGAACTTGATTCATCTAGTGTTGGCACGACTCTTTCGATAAAGCTTTGAATTAAATCTGCCTTAGATCGTAATTCTACATCAGTCGCTTGCTCTATTAATTTCAATATCTCTTCTAATTCTTTACGTTGCTTAACGATATCAGTGAACGAAATGTTTTTAATTAAGTTAATTATATATTGAACTGTAATCTTATCATTTCTAATTAATTCTAAGCAGAAATCAATATCTTGAAGTATTGATGTTTTAACTACAGGACTTCTTGAAATAGCTAAGTATTTGCTCTTATAATCTTCAAATTCTTGTCTTGTAATACTTACTGTTTCTTCATTGAATTCAAAATCGACAAAGGTTTCCATTTTCACCAAATTGTGAACCATATCTCTAAAGATAACTACAAATTCTTTTAATTCTTTGTTATCTCCTCCGATTATAATTTCATTTGGAGTAGGAGCGATTTTCTTTAATAAAACTACTGCTTTTTTAAATGCTGTAACATAGAAGTCAAGTTCTTGCATTAATACTGTTTCAGTATCATTTGTTTGCGAGAATAGTTTAATCGCATCATCAACACTTTTCTTTGTTGTTTGATAGCATACAATATTTCCATATGGTTTATTCTTTGATTCAATTCTATTAGTTCTAGAGAAGGCTTGAATCAAATCATGATTTCTTAATCTTTTATCTACATAAAGCGTATTTAAACATTTAGCGTCAAATCCAGTTAAGAACATATTAACTACTATTAATATATCTAACTTACCAGACTTCACTTTTTTTGATACGTCAGCAAAATAATTACCGAATGTATTAGTGCTAAAGTTAGTGTCAAACATATTATTATAATCTTTAATAATATCTTCTAATGAATCTCTTGAGTGTTCCGTTTTCCCTTCAGCTTCCTCATTTTGTCCGAAAGTGAAGATAGCTCCAATTTTCAAACCATGGTTATGCTTTTTAAATTCTTTATAATACTTTATTAGCATTTCAATACTTTTGGTTGTGAAAATTGCGTTATACATGCCATTTCTTGTTTTACCTGCATGACTCTTCAAAATATGATTTGCAATTTTTTCTATTCTTTCATCTGCCATTATAACTTCATCAGTATCTATTGCTTCAACCTTTGTATCGTCTTCCATATTAAAACTAGAATTGATTGTTTTAACATAATCAACACTAAAGCCTAAAACATTCTCATCTTTAATAGCGTCTTTAATCAAATAATTATGAACTAATTTCTCGAAAATATCAGCACTGGTTCTGCCATCGCTGCTTGGGTTATCTGGAAATCTAGGTGTGCCAGTAAACCCAAAGTACTGTGCCCTTGGAAATTTTTTGTTAATAACCTTATGCATATCTCCGAATTGTGATCTATGACATTCATCAATAATAAAAATTACTTTCTTATCAATGTATGTGTCAATAATTGATTTATATTTTTCATCCTTACAAGCATTAGCCATCTTTTGAATAGTTGTAAGAATCAAAGTCTTTGTTGGATCCTTTATTAATTTAATAAGTTTCTTTGTATCGTCAGTACTATCTACTGTGTCGGGCTCAAATCTATTAAATTCTTGCATAGTTTGGCTGTCTAAATCTTTTCTATCAACTAAGAAGAAAACTTTTGTAACGTTTGGCTCATTCGATAGAAGCTGACTCAATTTAAAAGATGTCAATGTCTTACCAGACCCAGTAGTATGCCATACATATGCATTATTATTTGTTTCGGTAGCTCTATCCATTAATTTTTCAACAGCATAAACTTGATAAGGTCGCATAATCATTAACGACTTATTTGTTTCATCAACAACCATATATCTTGCAATCATTTTTGCTACATGACATTTTGCTAAAAAATACATAGCAAAATCATGTAAATTACTTAATCTATTATTTTCTGAATCGCTCCAAAAGAAAGTGTATTGAAAAGACAAATCGCCATCGCCATTTGCGAAGTATTTTGTATCTACACCATTAGATATTACAAAAAACTGAATGAATCTAAATAAACCTTTAAATGAGTGTTTACGATATCTTTCAATTTGATTAAAAGCTTCTTTAAAATCTAATCCTCTTCTTTTTAATTCTATTTGAACTACAGGTATTCCATTAATAAGTAATGTTACATCATATCTATTTTCATATTTTCCGATTACAGTTACTTGATGAGTGACTTGAAATAAATTTTTACACCATTCTTTTTTATTAAAGAGTTCAATATAGCATAGTTTTCCATCATCTCTTGTTATTACTTGTTTTTCTCTAAGTATCTTAGCACTAGTAAAAACACCTTTATTCATTATGGTAATCATTAGTTTATCAAATTCTTTATCAGACAATTCTTTTCCATTGAGTACCACTGCATTATGTTTATTTATTTGTTTTCTAAAATTTACGTGTAAATCATCTTCATTATTAATGGTTACGATTTCATAACCATCAATATTTAGTTGCTTAATTAAACGCTCTTCAAGCTCTTTTTCGCTTTCATATGTTTCATTAGACATTTACAGCACCACCTTAATTCTTTTATACAAAATTAATCCTTAATCTATTTTACCAAAAAAAAGTAAAAATTTCCATTTGTTTCAATTTTGTATCAATCAATTATTAAAATGGTTTCAACAATTGTCAAAAAATGATTGTTTTGATATGTAAAAAGCAATTTTATAAGTGATTTAAAGTGTTTTATTTATAAATCTATACGTTATATTAATGTCTTTGGTTTTAATTCCATCAACTTCTTTAATATGTTCAATATCGATTCTATCAATAAGTTTATAAACCATCTCTTTTGTCAGTTCTTTAAAGTCCAAAAATTCGTTCATGACTTCTTTTAATTTATTAAAGTTTTCTAGAGCATCATTTGTTTTGTGATTCATCTGATTTATTTTAATTAACTTATCATCGAGAATCTTTTGCTCGTTTTGATATTCCTTAATTATGGTTTGATAACTACTTTCACTAATCAATTCAATAATATAATCCTCATATATTTTCTTCGTTAATTTATTTATTGCCACTAATCGATTCTCAATTTTTTCTTTATCCGCCAAAACATTTGAATAATCGTTATTTGTTTTTGTTTTATCTTGAATCATTGTTAATAATTTTTCATTATCTTTAAGTGATTCAAATAAAATTCTAACTCTACTTTCCACAAGATCTTTTAGTTTTAAATAATCCATATGATTATAATGGGTACATTCATCTCTATGAGTAAAGTGATGCATACACTTATAAAGCAATTGTTTGTACTTTCTTCTTCCAACCAAAGCTAAAGACATTCTATGACCACATTCTTTACAAAATACAATCCCTCTAAAGATGTTTTCATAGTTGTGTTTTGGTGGCTTAGCTCATGATTTAATTAATTCTTGTACTCTTTCGTATTCATCTCTAATAATTATCGGTTCATGAGTATTTGGAACTATTATGTGTTTATCTTTTGGAACTTTTATTACCTTTTTGGTCTTATAATTTTGAATTTCATACTTGCGATTTTCCATATCACCTACATATACCATATCTTTCATAATATGTGCCACTGTGGCAATGCACCAATTATACTCCCAGTTTTCGCCTCTTAAAGTATAGTATCTAGCAAACTTTGTATCACCATTCTTGGCTTTATAAGCAGCGGGAGTAATTACTCTTTTTTCAGTTAATTCCTTTGTTATTCCAACAGCACCTTTACCTAATAATGCTAATCTAAATATCTCTTTAACTATCTTCGATGCATCTTCATCGATTACTAAATGGTTTGGATTTGTTGGGTCTTTCTTATAGCCAAAGGGAGTTTGACTTGAAATATACATTCCTTGCATTGCTCTTTGCCTTTTAGCAGATTTAACTTTCCTAGACAAATCACGAGCGTACATGTCATTTAATATATTTTTAAATGGCGCTATATCGTTATCATTTTTGTTGGTATCGATATTATCATTTACAGCAATATATCTGACATTTTTATTAGTGAAGTAAACTTCCATGTAATAACCTGTTTGAATATAGTCTCTACCTAATCGTGATAAGTCTTTAGTTATAACTAAATTGATTCTTCCTTCATCAATATCGTTTAGTAATCTATTGAAACTAGGGCGGTTATAATTAAGACCAGAGTATCCATCATCGACATAAAAGCCAATAATATGAAACCCTTGATCTTTACAATATTTCTCCAACATCATTTTTTGTGTTTGAATGGAAGAAGAATCACCTGCAACTCCATCATCACTTGATAGTCTACAATAGATTCCTGCTTTATATTCACCTAACATTTCTAGCATATATATGCCTCCTTTATTATTATTAAATTGGTACTACATATATCACTTATTAATTGCTATATATCAAGTGAACTATCAGTATTATAAAATGATTGAAATAAATCCGAAATTAATGAAAATAAATCGCTTTTACCTTCAAATTTCTCGTTTATTTTAAAAACCACTTCATTAGTTATTTTATTTTTCATTTCTTTTTTCTTCCTTTCAGAACGACAAAAAAGAGAACATCGCTGTTCTCTAGTCAAATCTATATTTTTCGTTATCTAAATCACTTTTTCAAAAAAATTGCCTCACGCATTTTGAACGTCCCCTCGAACGGTACCCTAGTGCAAATTGAGATTTGCTACCGGGGGGAGGGTCATCTAAACATTTTCGCCCAAAATAATTTTTGGCATAGTTGTTAAACATCTATTCCATCTTGAATAGAACTTTTCAATTCCTAATTTTGAAACTCTAGCATGAGTCTCTTCATCTTCGACAATCCAATGCAATACATAAGTAACTTTATCTACATACCTTGTTAAACGAATTGGTAGTTTTCCTTCTTTTACGGCATTAAAATCTTCTTGTCTATGAGTTCTTTTTATGTAACTTACCTCAATTACTCCTGGCTGAGATTTATAAAAATTAGCTACTTCTTTCATAAGTGTTTCTATTTCTTCTTGTTTATTTATTTTTGCTTCATAAATACATATTTCATTAAACATACACTCACCCTATTCCTATTTATTAATTATATCATGAGATCGCTATTTTTCTAAGACATCTTTGAACCTATTAAACACCTCATCAAACGAATCAATTATAGAAAGTATCTCTTCATCAGAACTATAACGTTCTTTAACCCTAATCAAAACAACCCTAAATCTATCCATTACTTCATTAATACTCTCTCTTAATGTTTCTTCTTGCTCTTCATCATCATTTTCAATTACTTCCCAGATATGATTCTCTGCATCAGTTAATATTTCATTTGCACATAAATAGTTCTCATATCCTTTTAAATCAACTCCATTCATTAAACGATGTAAATGGTTTCTCATCTTACTGATTATCATCAGATCTCGTTTAGAATCAATATATCTAGATTCTTCTTTACTTAATTCTACTTTCATATATTTACGACCTCCTTTTAAAGTCGTGTCTATATATCACTCTTATCGAATAATTTTTCAAGTAGTTTCTGCTCTCGTTCAAACTTGCTTAATAAATTCTTCGTTCGTCTATTTAGGAAAATATCCCTATTAGTTATGCTAATAGTGGTTACTTGCCTTTTTTGAACTCCATTTTCATCAAAAGAAGTTACTATTAGTTGAGTTAAGCAACATCCAATACCTGTCTTTCCTTCAAATTGTTCATGATAGAAGTAGTCATCTTCCATTTCTACTATATATTCAGTTCCTTTAGGATTCCTATATACGATTTTATGAAAGCCATTAATAAATTCATTGCTAATAATATATCCTTCAGTCTTCGTCCGTATTGTCGCCGCTATCATTGTCCCATACCTCCTTATTTTCTATAAATTTCTTAGCCATTAGATCCAGTTCTTCTTTTCTATCATTAAAGTCTCTACCATACTTAACAATTAATAAATATTTTAAAGCAGCGAAGTCTGGTGGATAGTACTTAATTTGTTTATGAAGTTTCTTTTTAGGTCGCCCTCCATTATCTTCAATATATGTATCTACTGATTCATGCTCAAACCCTATTGCTTTCATTATTACTGCATCAATAAGTTTCTTCTTAAGCTCTAGTTCTCCGCTTGTCATTGCTTGAACTATTTCAGGATGAGCATTTCTTAATTTAATAAATGTTTTTTGAGATAGTCTAAGATTAGAAGCTATCTCTTCTTGAGTAGCTTGTTTCAATGATAAATCCTTAATAAGCCTTAATCTTTCCTCTAAGATTCCTTGTCTTCTCCACGTTTCAAATGTATCAATCAATTTTGCCATCTTGTAGTTATTCCTCTCTTTCCTTTTCAAAAGTTGTAGTTATTTACCTATTTCTTTTTAGACAAAACAAAAAAAGGAATTCGATTAAGAATTCCTAAGTTTTATATAAATTTAATAGAATATTGGACACACTTTTCTACTATAAATAATTATACCGCTTATTTGTATGGATTGATACCCACAAACTGTAGACATTTTCAAAATTTTTATATTCTAATTTTAGCTACAATTACCGATAACAGTATATCAAACGTAGGTTGCCATACTATTAACAGTATATTGACGATATCATGCACACTGGTTATTTATACTAATAAATATTTTGATAATTTTGATAATATTCGAAGGATTTAGTCTCTATATTATATAATTTCCCCTCAGAATAGATTTCTAATGTGATTAGCTTGTCTTTGACATTGATTTCATAGAAGATTCCTAATTCATAATCACATACCGGTTGATTGGTATCTTCACTATCAATATACCAAACATTTTCTCCTAGTCTTCTAGTTAAAGCGATTAATCTATCTCTATCATTGTCTTTATCTGGATTATTACTTTTTTTCATTTCAATAGCCAAAAGATTATCTTTATCTTTTTCTCCTCTACTATGAATTATTAAATCACAAGTAATATTTATCTTTTTAAACTTTTCATTTATTATAGTTTTTACATTAATGCCATTTCTATTATATTCAGTATCAACGTGATAATCTGCAAATCTAGTTTTCCTAATTTTCTCATATAAATGATGTGCAAGCGAACTACACAATGATCTCTCGCTTACATTAAAAATTACATTATGCATTTCTTTTTTTAAAAACTCCGCATTTGCGGCATAAAACAAATCTAGCAGTTGGTTTTTCATCTCAATATCCAAATTAAACACCAACTTTTGTATTGATTTTCAAGCATACATTATTCAATGGACAATCCAAACTATTACATCTATCATCAGTGCACATTCTTTTATTTCCAATTTCCCAACATAAAATATCTGGCATACCAGGGAAAGAAGGGTTTATATATCTAGCAGCATATATTGTTTGTTCAACGCTATTTGAATTGGTAAAACCCATTTTATAAAATATTCGTTTTACATGAACATCCGGTGAAATGTCTAGCGATGCCTTATCGCTTAAAGGGATTTTATAATCTCTAGATAGTATATTAGCAACCATTGTAGCTATTTTAGGTCCAATTCCTTTAAACTGAATTAAGCGAAATATTAACATTGCACTTGAAGGATTATCATTCCATAAATTTTCAGTTTTTCCATTATATTCAGTTTTAATTTTTATAATAGCTTCATAAAAGACTTCCGCCATTATCTTATTAAAACGATGTAAGTTGTTCTTTTCAAATATTGATATGTAATAATCTAAATCTTGTTTAGCAAAAACATCGAAGTCTTTACTACCAAGCAATTCAGCAATTCTAAAGGGTATATTGAATGCTTTTCTAAAATCAATTTGTCTATCCATAAAACAACCAAGCAAAAACAAATGTGGATATTGTTCTAATTGCTTTTTTTCTTCTAGTGATGCATTACATTCTAAATATCGCTTTTTGCATATACTTAAAAATTCACTTATACGCTCGTCCATTATTCTGCAATCCTTTTATCTTCTAATAAAGCGATAATATAGTAGGAACCCCTTATTTTTTTATTTATTTGAGCGGCGCTTAATCCATCGTGCAAATACTCTGTTACTTTTATAAATCTATCTTTCGTAATCTTTTCACTATGGGATAGGCTAGTCATTATATAACTATCGTGAAATGAATAAATAAACTTTTTTGATGTGCGTGTGTAAAATTCTTTTCCTTGGTGCTTTTCTACATTATTCCAAATTTTATCCATGTTAATTTCTCCATTATTAATAACATAATTTTACCATATTAAAGTAATTAATCATAATTATTTGTATAAACATACCATTTTCTTTTAATCCTATATTTTAGCTCATTAGCTTTATTTCTAGTTATTCCAAGTGTGTTTACAACGCTAACGAGGCTTTGTTGCTTGATTAAGTTGAGGTTGAGTATTTGTTGTTCTAGTTCAGTTAAACTCTCCACAAAGGCTTTAAACTGGTCTATTTCGAGTTTTAATTGTTCTATCTCTAATCTGATATCATCAATCATACATAAGTAATGTACTAGCGATGATTTAAATGGATCTTTCGGAATTGATGGAGAATCGCTATAAGTAATTCCACTAGGGCTTATTGATTTCAATTCATAATATTTTAAGTCTTCTTCTAACTTAGATATTTTGATTAAACAATACCGATAATCACCTAATGCTCTCTCTAAGTTTTTCTTGGAAATAATCGTAGCTGGTTTTATATCCATTTTCATCCATCCTTTCTAACATATCAATGTTATTAATAATTGCTTTTTTAAAGAAGTCTAATCTATCATCAATTGTTGGATAGGCATCTTTAGCATATTTCACAATATATTTAGTACACTCGAATACTATTTTAAAGTCATAATTATTAAGTAATTCTTCAAATAAAAGATTATATTTAATAATATCTAAATCACCAATCTCTATATATCCATATTTAATTAATGATTTTGTTAGATAATGAAATTCAGGAGCACCATCGGTGCTTATATCTAGTTTATCTAATTTATCCGATTTATCTCTTTTTCTTTTACTACTACTATTACTTTTACTTTGTGTACTTTCACTGGTAAAAATATCATTTTCACTAGTGGAAATAAATAAGTCATGTTCTAGTTTTTTAAGATTGGAATGTCGATCTAGCTCTTCCATTTCAAATTTAGTTAACAACCAATATTTGGATAAGTCACGATTCTTTCTTTTTCTAGTGACCATATAATAGTGTTCTTGCACTTCTTTTGAAGTTAGTATATCTATATCAAATAAATCTTTATCTATAAGTTCTCCTTCAATTAGTGATTCAAAAATATGGTTCATTTCTTCTTTTGATAGTTTATCGGTGTAGTAATTTTTATTAATCAATCTATATAACAAATCGATATTCTTAAATTCTATATAATATCCCTGGTAATGAATACTCGCGTATAACAAAAACAATACTGCGATGCCTTTCATTCCAACTTTGCTATTTAAAATGTCTATTTTGTAATGTTCCATAAATCTTACTTCAATATTGAAATAATCAATACCTCTTTTTACATCTCTTCCCATTTTTTAGCCCCCCTATTTTCGTTTTATTCACTAGATCCAAGTGATACAAATATTCTATATTTTTATTAAATAACCGTACATAACTTGAAGGCGGAAAAAGATGAACGCTACAAATTGGGTTAAAAATATATTGTTTTAGACCGTTTTAAGGTTAAAAATTTAAAACTTTTTTTATATGTGTAACAAACGTAGCGTTTCTTTTGCCATTATTAGTGACAATATAATTTTATAATTTATGTAAAACCTTGCATATAACTTAGGTCGAAAAAATGTATAGAGCAACAAAGAGAGTTGTTTTACCTCATGTTTTTATGTGTTTTAGTGTAAAAAAGACAATAAAAAAAGAAAGTGCAACAGTTTGTTGCTATTTAAATCTTGGTTTACTATGCTTAATAAACAAAAAAGAGGAGCAACGCAATGTTGTTCCTCGAATTAAAATAGTATTACAACACAACAATAGGCAAAGGATGGAATTTATTATAATTACCACCACACCACATTATCTATTCTTTGTATTTAGTGAAGATATTCATTACTCTAAGTATTTCATCGTAATATATCTTTGCATTTTCATCTAAGTCGGATTTCTTAACACCTTTGAGAAAGTCATTAAAACAAGGACAGTGTCCGTTGTTGCTATCGCTAATAATCCATTCATAATCTTTTGTTGTTATTTCTTTTTTTTTCAAAAGTGTCTCACAAACATAGAAATCAACCTCTTCAATAAAAAGCATATAATCTATATAATCTTCTTTAAAAATTGAAGGGATTCGTAACTTTCTAAAATTTATAAGAATCAGTCTTTCTTGTTCAGAAATTTTATATTTCATTTTTTACCTCCATTTTAAAAGAATGAGAATATTATACCAGCTTTGGAAAAAAATCCTCCAGCTTTCATACCTTCAAACAATGCTCTAATAGCATAATTACCAGAACTTGTTAGTTTCATTATTCCTTGATTAGCATTAAAGAATGTTTTTGCATTTCTTGTATATTGAATAACATTTTTACCAAGATACTTATGTCCATCTCCAACAACATGTTTGTTGAAATGATGAATCATATTTTCTTGTGCCGTTCTTCCTCCGGCAGAGCCCCATTGGCTAACAGCATGAGTGTATTGTATCGCTCCAGTAGCTCCACCTATTACTGCTCCGATTAAAGCACCTGCACCAAAGCCTATTCCCATACCTATCAATATACCTTCCGCGCTCCAACCACTAACTGCTCCACCTATTACACCTCCAGCAACGACTCCCACTCCAGCACCAATCAAAGCGCCGACTGCTGCACCATGAAGAACCGCTCCAGCCATTGAAGTTGCCATTATTGTAGTTCCAACGCCCATAGTAAGAACAGTTATCGCTCCAATGACAAGTACTGCTCCCAATATTGCTGCACCAATACCTAACCACGTCAGCCATTTTGGCGCATGTCCATCAGAATCCACCATCATAATCGGATTGTTCAAACAATACGCATATAAATTAAGTCCATTAATGCTTTCAGGGTCTAAATAATCAATAGAGTCGGCTGAGATGAACCTTCCAATCTCCGGGTCGTAATAACGTGTGGTATTGTAATACAAACCAGTCTCTTCATCATAATAGTAACTTCTATATCTAAATGGATTTATCTCACCAATATTTCCAATGATGTTGGTGACTCTTACTTGTCCCCAACTGTCATAGGTGTATTCAGCGCATTTATCTCCACTTGCATTATATATGGCGATGATATCGCCTTGCAAGTTCTTTTCATAGATGTAGTGACTTCCATTATGGGTAAATTTTAGTCACAATTATTCAGATTTTAATCTCTCAAAATTTGTTTACAAAAACAAAATAGAGCAAAACTTTTAATCGTTTTGCTCTAAATCTTTATAATTTCTAAAGCTAGCTTAAGGTTATTATTCTTTAGTTGTTTCGATAGTAAGATTAACTATTTCTTTATCTGTAAACAATCTAATAACCTCAATTAATCTTTCAGTATGTACTATTTGTATTTGTCCTTTTTGATTTCTAGCCTTGCCAAGGCTCATATTTTCTAAGCTTTTTTTGGAAAAAAATATCCAACCACCACCAGAAAGAACAAAAATGAAACGAATTTCATGCAATTCTTCCCAAGTTATTTGTCGCTTAAATAGAAAGCCAAATAATTCTCTCTTAATGCCATTTTCATCAATTTTTACAACTGTCCAGCCAAGTTTAATTGACCAAAATGTTAATCCCCATGGTAATAATAAAAACATGACTGTAGAAATAATTCTTACAAATATTTTTGCTTCACCAGTAAAATTAGCCAAATACCAAAGGACTGTTGTCCCAATAGCACATATTATCATTATAATGGGTATGCTAACCCATGTAATAAATTTGTGATATTTTTTTTCCTTTAATTGATTGTTCATACTTTCCTCCACTTATGTAATGGGATAAAATGCCTGCTAGACCAATGCTTAATCCTAGTATGCCACCATAAAATACGTTAAGTATGACACTATCCATTGTTGGCGCTAGTGCTTGCGTGAGTCTTTTTATAAATGAACCAGTTAATTGTTGCCCCATTTCCTTCATAAAACTTGACGCAATACCAAATGAAATCATATTAACGATGGCTGAAATTGCACCTTTTGCTAAATGCATTTCGTCGTCCCAACTCCAAATTCCTGTACCTAATCCAGTTTCAACCACACTTCCTAAATATCCACCAGCAAAGCCTAAAAATCCCGCAATAAATACCCCTGGAATGCCGCCGAATGCTAATCCTATTGAAACTCCTAGACCACTTATTGCACCACTTATAAAGCCTCCAATAAAAGCGGCGCCTATATCTTGCCCTGTACCCAAGGCATTTAGAACGTTTGAAATTCCAGAAACTGTTCCACATACTAAACTAGTAACTAAAATGCCAATGATTAATGCACTTATGGCAAAGTTTCCATTTGGATCCACATTCATCACTGGATTAATGTAGATATATGTACACGAATATCTATACTAGAGTTTTCACAATAAAAAATGTGGATTTATCTTATTATTAGGTTCTTATATAACCTTATATTTTGATCTTATTTTTCTTCCAACATTCTTTCTCTTGTTTTAGTAATTGTTTGCCCATCAATGAATTCAACAACTATATGTGGTCCTTTAGATAAAATTCCTTTTTCATGGGCTTCTTCATAACTTGGAATAAATTTAATAAATCTATAATATTCAAAATTTTGTTTTTTTCTGTCAATTAAACTTTCGATAATAACTCCATTATTAAACTCAATGTAGATATCTGCATTGTTCATGACAATTACTTTTGATACAATTGCACCATGTAATTCTTTCTTTACTTTTTCAATAGTATGTCGCAACAAACTTTTGCGATGCATTTCATCTTTTTCATAAACTTTTGAACTGACACATTTGAAATTGGCGGTAAAATATTCGTCATTACATGTAAGCAAAATCTCATCTTCTTTTTTAACTCTACAAAAAACGAATGTATGGAGAGAGTATTCAATCCCTTTACCAAAATTGATTATAAACATATCTAGCTGTTTGAAAATATCGGTAAATACTTTTCCAATTAATTCTTGCATTATATCTAAGTCATGCTTTTCAAATTTTTTCTCCATACATTCTCCTTTAGATTCTATTTATTAAATAGCCATTTTAATAATTCTTCTATAAATTTTCTAGTATATCCTTTGCCAGTAATTTCGTCATGCAATATCTCTCTTTGATCATAATTTAATCCGTATTTTTTTTGCAAATAATCAATAAATTTATTTTCCGATTGATTATTACTATGTTTTCCTGGTCCCATTCTTTGAACAGCGAATAGCATTATTGTTGCACCAGTAAGTGCGACAGCTCCCCATGATACAGCTACAGTAGTTGTAGTCAACGCTAAAGCCCCTCCTGCCATACTTAAACTAGGGATGCCGATATTAAATGCGGTACTACCTAAAAAGCTCCCAATATAAGGTAAGGCATATCCTAATCCTGCACCAAGACCAAATCCTACTAATCCGCCTATCAACCAACCTGAGGCAAAACTTCCGCCATTCATTTCACTAATATTTCCACCAATAAATGAACCGACGCCAGCTCCTATTAATCCTAATCCAAGTATTTGACCACCAGGAACAAACATTAAAGCAATTCCACCAATAGTCATTAGTGCTGAACCTATATGCATCCAAAATTCTGGTGAATGTCCGGTGCTATCTATCAACATTACTGGATTATTTCCGCAATAAGAATAAAGATTTAATCCATTAATAGATTCTGGATCGAGGTAACTAATATCATCAGCGTTGATGAATCTACCAGTCTCTGGGTCGTAGTATCTGCTCTTTAAGTAGTATAAACCTGTCTCTTCATCATAATAGTAACTTCTATATCTAAATGGATTTATCTCACCGATTGTTCCAATGATGTTGGTGACTCTTACTTGTCCCCAAGCATCATATGTGTATTCAGCGCATTTATCTCCACTTGCATTATATATGGCGATGACATCGCCTTGCAAGTTCTTTTCATAGATGTAGTGTATGTTGTTTAAGCTGAATCCACTGATTCCATTCAAACCATATTGATATACTAGTACATCACTTCCACGTTTCTCTCCGATGATAGTACTTCCATCAAGGTAATAAGTAGTAACTACTCCATTACTTTTCTTCTCATATCTAATACTAGAACTAGTGTACTTGAACTCAACATCTCTGAACTTCTTTAACTGACGTCCATTCTCCCAGACTAATGTTTGATTGCGATACTTAAATGGGTTACCTATTCCATCGTAGAGACATTCTTCGTCATTGTAGTATGAAAGTTGATCTTTCCAGTTTTCATTGTAACTATACTCGTGACGGTTTAATACATCAAGATCGTCAGTGAGTGTAAACGCACATTCACTCTTAGCTAATATGTTACCACTTATGTCATATTCCCATGTGAGAGTTGCATTAAGATCTAGGTTATCTTCTCTGATAAGACGATTGAGACTATCATACTTAAAACGTTGTTTGATTTCGCCTTTTTTAGTGATTGATGTAATATTACCATTACCATCATATGTGTATCTAGTGTGTTCACTTCTGTTTTTAGTAGTGGTCTTCACACTCTTAACTAGATTAGTCGCATGATCTCCGTTTTGTAAGTAGCCATAACTAGTCGTCAATATCTTTTGATTGTTACTTAATGTTGCTATCTCACTCATCCGATTGAGTAGATCCTGTTTGAATGTTTGTGATTGGTTTTCCTCTTTAAACTTGATCGATTGTAGTTTATGTTCATGCTCATCGTTATAGTGATATTCAACTTCTCTAGTTGAAATTGTTCCATCAATGTTAAGCGTCGTTTTGATTGTGTCAAGAATGTCACCAGTTGTCGTAAGTCTATCAATAACTGTCGTTGTGCCTTGTAAATGTTTTATTCTATCCTTGCTTACTTGCACACTTCTGCCCGAAAGTGGTTCGTTAACTGTATAACTATCATCGTCAATCTTCTTATACTCACTAACTAATACTTCATCGTCATTAATCATCCGGTATGTGTTAATCTCTTCACCATTTAAACTTGATTCGGTAATCGTAACTTCATGCTTACCATCAGTTTGAGTAACAACATTAAACTCTCCATCTTCGCTACAACCATATTCATTAGTTAAGTAGTGAACTCCTGCGATTTTAAATTCGGTAATGCGATTAAGTCCATCGTATTGATATTCATAATCGGTGTCATTTTGTGTCAGTTTGGTTATCTTTCCTTTTTCATATGTTCTTAATATGTGGTTTTTCTCA
>JAVBUP010000032.1:0-9823 GCA_031555175.1 Coprobacillaceae bacterium | reverse complement strand
TTAAAGTTGGACATAGATAAAACTCTCCTTTGTGTAATTGGTCGCAAATTAATCATACATGGGAAGTCATAACTATGTCTATTTATTTTTGGTTAAAACAAAAGATTCTTCTTTACCCCTACGGATATTGAAGAACCAATAAAACACTTTAAACAAGTGTTTTTTGTTTAAAGTATTATTAAAACATAGCCTTATAAATCTATATTATGTATAATTAAAATGATGGAGAGAGGTGGTTTTTATGGTAACACAAAAGATGCAAATCCTTGAATCGGCAAAAGTCATATCTAGTGATGTAGCCTCATATTGTATTCAGGCATATAAAATCTTACAACATTATGATTTAGATCAAGAAAAGTTGATGATTTTCATTACTCACTTAGCAATGGCATGTGAAAGAATTAAAAAAGGAACAATTGAAACAGAGTTTAGTGTAGCAATGTGGCAAGAAATAAGTGAACAACCTGAATTTGAGCGAGCTAAAGAATTATATGATGCAATAAGTGATCAAAGTCCAGTTGATTATCCAGGAGTAGAATATAAATATTTGTTATTGCATATTTGCAATTTGTTAAAATAGGAGAAAAAATATGATAAAAATAGTAGTAGGCGGTCAAATAAATAAGCAAGAAATTAGAGATTTTATTGAGAATAATTTTGGAAAAGATAATGTAGTCGTAGAAGTAAAAACGGATTTAGATGCTGCGATGGCAGTTCAAAATGGTCTTTTTGATTATTACGTTGGGGCATGTCAAACTGGTTCTGGTGGAGCATTGGCTATGGCGATAGCTCTACTTGGATTTGATAAATGTAAGACGATTGCTACTCCTGGTGGCATTATAGCAAAGGAAGAAATTATAAGTGCAGTTAATGATAATTGTAAAGCGTTTGGTTTTACTGGTGAACATATAGCCTCTGTTTTACCAGTGCTGTTAGATGCTTTAAGAAGTAAATAGTGAAATATTACTTAATACCAGCTATTGGGATGCTTGCCGCTATACTAGCAAACCAAGGTATCGCTGTATTTAATGATGGACTACGTCCATTGCTACCTCAATACTTTGATAAACATATTCAGAGGAAAGACTTATATCAAAGAGCTCTAGGCGTGAGTCTAGGCTTAGTTTTTGCACTTGGCTTGCCACTAATATTTGTATCCGGCATTTTTACAACTCACGCTCTATTATTGATGACTGATGTTATTGGTTTAAAATTTCATGATGATAAAAGAGGAGCACTTCAATCTGGAGTGATTGGAGCAATATATGGTTTATTATTAGTATTATTGTATGAAGGATTTATAGTTATCCTATCGTGGCTTCCATATAATTTCATTGATTCTTTGCCAATATTTGGAAGAGTATTACTAGGAGTTTTCGCTATTTTCCCAAGTATAGTAGTATCATATCAACATAATATCAAAAAAGGCATTTTTACTTTTGTATTAACTTTTATTGCATTTATAGCAAGCTTGCGCTTTTATGATGTATTAGGGCAAGATCCTGTTATTGTTGGAACAGTAATAGGACTACTAGTTATGTATGTTTTAGCTTTATTGAAAAAAGGCACTGATCATTCTAATGAATCATTGACAACAATCTTTTCTGCAAAAATGCAAAGACTACGTAGGAATTCCATTCCATTAGCAATTATGGGAGGATTATTATCATTAGCTGCTTCATTAACGTTGTTAGCTAATGAGCCGTTAACACTAGCGCTGTTATCTAATGGTGCAAGTGATGCAGCGATAGTTGGAGCTCTTGTAAGAGGCATTAGTTTTTTACCAATGGTGTTCACTACGGCTATTGTTTCTGGGGTATATGGAATGGCAGGTAGTACATTAGTATTTGCTGCTGGATATATTTTTATGGATAACCCATATATTGCCTTTGTAGCTGGTTTTATAATTATAATTATTGAGATATTTTCATTGAAGTTTGTAGCAAAGGGAATGGATCGCTTCCCTGGGATTAAAGACTTAGGAGAACATACACGTTCTTCTCTAGATAAACTAATTCAGTTTGCATTACCTATCGGTTCAATTATTGCCGCTGAAGCTATGGCAAGTACTTTTTATCTTTATGGCTTTGGATCAATGTTTATGGTTGGAGGAATGATGCTCAATCGTAAACTTAAAAAACCTATTTATGAAGAAGCAATTGGTCCGCTGTTGCTAGTAGTATTTGGTTTTATACTAAATTTTGTCTATTGGTTATTTATTGTATAGGAGGTATACCATGAGTAAATTAGTAGCAGGTTATACTTTAATTCATGAACATATGATGATAGATTTATCAAATGTAAAAAATGATTTAGACACATGTTTAGATTGTAGTGAAGATATCATTGCTGAACTTAAAGAATGCTATAAATATGGGTTAAGAAATATAGTAGAGGTCACTAATATGGGTATGGGACGTGATCTTAAAAAGGTAGCACATATTGAAAAGGAAACTGGTCTTAATATTTTGAAATCTACAGGGTATTACATTGAGCCATTTTTTCCAAAGGAAGTATTTGATTTATCAGCTCAAGAATTGTCAGATATAATGGTTTTTGAGATAGAAGCTGGTTTTAATGATATACCAGATAGAGCTAGTTTAATTGGTGAGATTGGATCAAGCCAAAATATCTTTACTGAAGCTGAGCAAAAAGTGTTTGATGCAGCAATTATTGCTCATAAGAAAACAGGGGTGCCAATTAGTACGCATACTTCAATAGGTACAATGCTTGAAGAACAAGTAACATATCTCTTAGATAGAGGTGTAAATCCACAAAAAATAATTATTGGCCATACTGAGTTATCTAATGATATTGACTTAATAAAAAGTATATTAAAAAAAGGGGTTAACATTGCCTTTGATACAATTGGCAAAAACAGTTATCTTCCAGATGAAACAAGAGTTGAGTTCTTATTAGAGCTAGAAAAAGAAGGATTTATTGATCAAGTAGGTATCTCTATGGATATTACTAGAAAATCGCATTTAGCCATAAATGGAGGTTTAGGATATATGCATATCTTTAAGACATTCTTACCCATGTTAAGAGCCGCAGGTTTTAAAGAAGAGTCAATTAGTAAAATACTAGAAATTAATTCTAAAAGAATATTTGGATAGGAGGCATATCATGTTTTTAAATAGTATAAAAAAATATAATAATGATTTGCTAGAAACAGCCATAACATTTCATCAAAATAATTCAATATTACCCGATTCATATGTATTGGATGTTGATACTTTTATTAGCAATGCTAAAGCAATTTTAGAAGAAGGAAATAGAAACAATATAAGATTATTTTTTATGTTGAAACAAGTGGGTCGTAATCCGTATTTAGCTAGAAAACTTGTGGATATAGGATATCCAGGAGCAGTTGTTGTAGATTTTTATGAAGCGCAGTTGATGATGAAACATAATATTCCTATTTGCAATGTGGGCCATCTTGTGCAACCACCAAAAGCAATGGTAAAGCGATTACTTGACTATGGAGTAGAATATTTCACGGTATATTCGCTTGATAAAATTAAAGAAATAAATAAATATGCTGCACAAAACAATAAAGTGCAAAAACTATTAATTCGTATTGTTGACGATGGGGATTTATTATACAGTGCGCAAACAGCTGGATTTTATTTAGATGAACTACCAAAATTGTTTATTGAGTTAAAGAAATTAAGGAACGTTGTTGCGTATGGCATCACTTCATTTCCTTGCTTCTTATATGATGGAAATATTGGAAATATTAGGGAAACAGCCAATTTACAAACAGTCTTAAAGGCAAAGAAAATTTTTAGTGATTATGGATTAGAGTGTAAAGAAATTAATTTACCTTCATCAACTTGTGTAGAAAATATTAGTGAGTTAGCGAAATATGGTACCTCAGGTGAACCAGGGCATGGCTTATCTGGAACAACTCCATTACATGCTAATCGAGAATGTGTTGAGAAGCCATGTGTGGTTTATGTTTCGGAAGTCTCACATAATTTTGCTGGGCAAGGATTCTGTTATGGTGGAGGTAACTATCGAAGAGGACATATTGAAAATGCTTTAGTTGTAGGAAAGAGAAGAAAAGAAGTTACAGTAATTCCTCCAACAGATGATAGTATAGACTATCATTTTGGGCTTAGTGAAGAATGCGAAATTAATGATACAGTTATTATGGCTTTCCGTTTTCAATTATTTGTCACAAGAAGTAATTTGGTTTTAATAGAAGGAATTGCTAGTAAAGATCCAAAGATTATTGGAGTTTACTCGGCATTAGGGGAAAGACTATGAAGAAAAGATTTGTAGTGATCGTTTTAGATGGTTTTGGAATTGGCGCCATGTCGGATGAACTGGTTAGAACAGCGGATATTAATGCATGTACGCTAAGAAGTATTTTAGAAGATTATCCAGATTTAAAACTGCCAAACTTAGAGAAACTAGGATTGATGAATGCAGCCGGATTTGAATCTGCTAATATGAAGTATTCAAAAACGGCTATATTTGGAAAAAGTGAATTGATGCATCATGGCGCAGATACATTCATGGGTCATCAAGAAATTATGGGCTCAAAGACAAAAGAACCAGTGATTCAACCATTTCAAGATGTTATTAATGATGTATATTTACATTTATTGGCACTAGGAAGAAAAGTTGATATTAAGAAGAATAATCATCTAAAATACTTATTAGTCGATGACTATGCAACAGTGGCAGATAATATTGATGCTGATTTGGGTATGGCGTATAACGTTACTGCCCCATTGGATTTTATGTCAGCAGAAGAATTACTAGAGATAGGTAGAGATGTAAGAGAAGTAGTAACTGTTGGTCGTGTCATCCCATTTGGAGGAACTGGCACAACAATTAATGATATATTAGCAGCCGAAGAGACAAGAAAAGGAAAGTATATTGGAATTCATGCAGTTAAATCTAAATCGTATAATCAAGGCTATTTTTGCAGACATTTAGGGTATGGTGTTGATGAATCAGTTCAAGCTCCAACGTTATTAGCAAAAAAGAATATTAAGACAATTCTAATTGGTAAAGTAGCAGATATTGTTAGTAACAATGATGGAGAGAGTTATTCATGTGTACCAACTGGAGAATGCTTCAATTTAACAAATAAAGCTCTTAAAGAGCTTGATCATGGGTTCATTTGCACGAATATTCAGGAAACGGATTTAGCGGGACATAGTCAAGATGCTAAGAAATACAAAGAATTATTAGAGCTAAGTGATCAACGAATTGGTGAAATTCTTAATAAGTTAACTGATGAGGATATATTAGTAATTATGGCAGATCATGGAAATGATCCAAAGATTGGACATAATATGCACACTAGAGAGTATGTACCGGTGCTTATTTCTAAAAAAGGATATTCAGATATTAATATAGGTATAAGAAAAACATTATCAGATATTGGTCAAAGTGTGTGTGAATATTTTGATTGTGAACCTACACAAAATGGATTTTCATTTTTGGGTGAGTTAAAATAGAACTAATTATTGAAATGATTTAAGCATAAAGTGTTATATAAGGAGGCTTACTATGGATATTAAACTTATAGCTGTTGATATGGATGGTACTTTTTTAACAACAAAGAACACTTATGATCGTGAATTATTTAAAAAGTTTTATAACTGGTTTAAAGCACGAGGTGGTAAGTTTGTTGTGGCATCAGGTAACCAATATTTTCAGTTAAAATCTTTTTTTGAAGATTATCAAGATGAGCTCATTTATGTCGCTGAGAACGGGGCACTTATTATAGATAATCAAGAAGAAATTCATTGCAGCATCATTGATAAGGAAGTGGCAATGAGTATTTGCGATGAGGTTTCTAAACATAAAGAGATAATGATGGTAGTTTGTGGTAGAGAGTGTGCTTATATTAAGGATACGACCCCAAAAGAGTTTTTTGATTTCACTCATTTATACTATCATCATCAAGAATGGATCTCAGATTATCATGAAATTGATGATAAAATACTTAAATTTGCATTAGTTGTTCCTGAAGATAGAGCAGAGGAGTTTATGGAAATATGTAGACATTTTTCTAAGAACGTAATTCCTGTTTATTCTGGTCATGGATGTATTGATTTGATTGTACCAGGACATAACAAAGGAACTGCCATTGAGAAGGTATGTCAAAGATACAATATTGAACCAGAAGAATGCATGGCTTTTGGGGATGGCGGGAATGATATTGAGATGTTAGAATATGTTAAGTATTCCTATGCAATGGAAAATGCACAACAGGCAGTAAAAGATGTTTGCTCTTATAATTGTGGTAATCATGAAGAAGGAGCTGTAGTTAAAGAACTAATAAAATTAATGGAATAATTTTTATATAAATAGAAAAAGTCATATCGCATAATGATATGGCTTTTAATTAATATTTTATTGAACTAAATTATAGTATTTCTCCATTTGATTTGATAACTTGTTTATACCAATCAAATGAATCTTTTTTACTTCGCTCTAAAGTTCCATATTATCAGTTATGGATGGTACAAGGTCAATGCAACCCCAAACAAGATATTTTCGACCAATTTTGACATTTAGATGACACAATGTGCAATGATACGTTTTTCTTAATTGATTCTGTTATAATTTAATCAAATCAAAAAGAAAGGAAGAGAATATATGCAAGAAGATGAAAAGAAGAAAAAGAACCGATTTATAATAATAATTATTTTTTGTTTATTATTTCTAGGTGTAGGAGGCTTTTTAATTAAGAAGGCAGTTTCTGGTGGGCAATCTGCTGAGGAACTACTAGTTTCAGGGGAAGAATACCTTGAAAATAAGGATTATGAAAATGCTATAACTAAATTTAATAAAGTGATTGATAAGGATTCTACAAATGAGCGTGCATATCTAGCTTCTGCTCAGGCATACACAAAATTAGATAAACTGAGCGAGGCAGTAGATGTCTTACAAAAAGGTGTAAAAGAAATACCATCCTCTACAAAGCTGGCATCTGAGCTTGATAAAGCAATCTATGAAAAAGAACGTGAACCTTTAGCTAAGACTGCTAAATCAATCTTAGCTGAGATTGCTGCATTAGCGAAAGCAGATAATTATGAAGGGGCTTTTGATTTAATGCAAACTGATGAATATGATAATGTCATTGCTCTGGCTGTGCAACTAAAATATCCATATATTTTAGAAACAGCAAGTGGTAAAATTGGAGTATATGAAGTGGATAGTCCACTCTATAACAACCACATGTTGTATTTTGGAGATTATTCTGAGGATGATGTAAGAGATGGTGCAGGAACTTGGTTTGCATATAGCGATGAAATATGCTATCGCGGTGTAAGTGCATGGGTTGGTGGTAAGCCTAACGGATATGCTGAAGTAAAACTATGGTTTTCTACTGAATTAACTGATAAACAATGGAGTCTTTTCAAGGGAACTGTAATTGATGGAGTATGGGATGGAGATGCAACATATCTCATTGAAAATGAAGATAAAACTATAACTACATATAATATTGGATTTGATGCTGGGAAATATAGAGTGCTTTATACGCGTGATTACAGTGGTGGCAAGAGATATATAGTAAGTGAAAGTGTGGGTAATGCTAATATGAGATTAGTTTTAGTAGATGGAACAGTTGATGATATTCATGGCTTTATTGGATTTGGGAAATTAGGTTATAGTGGTTCTTAGTCAATGATGTGAGGTTAAAAATTTGGAGTTCACATCAATATTGTAGAACCATTGTAAATAGTTAAAATGTTGAAAGGCTTGTTGTATAGACAAGCCTTTAATTTATTCAGATAACACACTATTGCTATTATGGTTTGCTAGCAATAACTAAAAGAAAAAGCTTTATTAGTATAATGATATGACTTTTAATTAATATTTTTTTAAAATCGATTATAGTTTTTCTCCATTTGATTTTATAACTTGTTTATACCACTCAAATGAATCTTTTTTACTTCGCTCTAAAGTCCCATTTCCTTCATTGTCTTTATCAACATAAATAAAACCATAACGTTTTTTCATTTCTCCAGTAGTGAATGATACAAGGTCAATGCAACCCCAAGGTGTATAACCCATTAAATCTACTCCGTCAATTTCAACGGCTAATTTCATTTGCTTGATATGTTCTTTCAAATATTCAATGCGATAAGGATCATGGCATTCACCATTTGTTTCTTTAATATCAATAGCTCCAAATCCATTTTCAACAATGAATAAAGGCTTTTGGTATCTTTCATAAAAAAGGTTTAATGAGTAGCGTAATCCTTCTGGATCAATAGCCCAACCCCAATCTGACTCTTTTATAAATGGATTCTTAACAGAGTTTTCTCGTGAACCATCAGTAGCTGAAGAAATATCTTTATGTGCTGTAGAATCCACAGTATTACTCATATAATAACTAAATCCAACATAGTCAACAGTGCCCTCCCTAAGATCTTGCAATTCTTGTGCTGTTATGTCTAATTTAAATCCTTTTCTTTCCCACATTTTTTTAGCATATGAAGGATAATATCCTCTGACATGTACATCTCCAAAGAAGAATAAATCATGGTTTGATTGTTGTGCTAACACGATATCAGCAGGGCGACAACTAAATGGATAGAATGGCACTAAAGCAATCATACAACCAATTTGAAAATCTGGATTAATGTTTTTACCAATCTTAACTGCTCTAGCACTGGCTACTAATTCATTGTGTCCAGTTTGATACATTGCTTCTTCAGGATTATCAAATTTAGAAAAGATGACACCAGAATCACACCATCCCATTAAATCATTTTTATAATTCATTTGGTTATTGATTTCATTAAAAGTCATCCAATACTTTACTTTATTTTTATATCTCTCAAATACAACTGTAGCAAATCTGACAAAGAAATCAATCACTTGTTTGTTGTGAAAACCACCGTAGTTTTTAGCTTAATGATATGGAATCTCAAAATGAGATAATGTGATAACAGGTTCAATCCCATATTTTAGTAATTCATCAAAAAGATCATCATAGAATTGCAATCCTTCTTCATTAGGTGTCTCTTCGTCACCTAATGGAAAAATTCGAGTCCAATTAATACTCGTTCTAAAGCATTTGAATCCCATCTCTGCAAATAACTTAATATCTTCTTTATAATGACCATAGAAATCGATAGCCACGTGGTTGGGGTAAAATTGATCATCCATTACTCCATTGGTAATAATACGTGGAACACCATGAGCCCCAGCGGTTAGAACATCAGCTACGCTAAGGCCTTTAGAAGTACCATTTAATCCACCTTCTAATTGATGAGCAGCAACTGCGCCGCCCCACAAAAATTCTTTTGACAATACCATTTTTTTAATTCCTTTCTCATTTTCTTATGATACTTTCATTCTACTTATATTTATCTTTATAAGCAAGGGTAATTGGTTATAATATGACTATTAATATGGCCGAATCGAATAATAATTATAGAAGATTTATGAATACTAAGTTATAATTAAATAGATAGGGGTGACCATAATGAAAAAAGTGATAGACTTTTTAAATACACCAAAAGGACAGATTATTCTTTACTTAATAAATATAGGATGTTTAGCAATTATTATCTTTACTTTTAATTTCGGTGGAGATCTTTTAATTAACATATTAATATCGACATTTTTAGGCTTTATTATCTATGGTAATGCAATTAAAGTTAATTATAAGAAGATGAAACAACAATCTAAATAAGATTGTTGTTCAGACTGTTGACAAAGTATTGAGGTACTTTGTCTTTTTTTATACAGTGATAAAAGGATATTTGATATAATATAGATAGGTGATAACTATGATTTCTAAACATTCTAATGCGAATAAAAAAACGATGCAGATGGTTGA